>CAIVTL010000697.1 GCA_903908785.1 Caldifarciminota bacterium
CCCTGGCAATTTTGAAGACCGGCCCGCGCATTTCGTTCATGGACTCCAGTTCGTGTTTGAGTTGTTCGGCGTTCGTCACCATCGTCCGGAATTTGTATATGGTGAACGGCGCGCCGTTGAGGCCCGAGCGCAGTTGGCGGAACCAGACCGGGCCGGGGGACATGATTTTGACACCGCTGGCCGGGTCGAGAAGTTCCGCAGAAAGTACGGCGACGTGGTTCCGACCAAGGCGGCCAAGCCAATCAAGCCGCCCGAGCCGCCCAAGCCGCCTAAGGCTCCCAAGCCGCCGAAGCCGCGCAAGCCCAAGCCGCCGACGGCCGAAGCTCAACCCGAGGCCAAGCCCGAGTAGCGGCTGCTGAGGAAGAACTAGGCCAAATGGCCGGCGATACACGAAGCGCGGCGCCCGAGCTTGCGTTCCTGGCGGAACGCCTGCACAAGCTGCAGGAGTTTCTTTGACCTGCCTGCACGTCGAGCCGAACTAGCCGAACTCACCAAAGCCAGCTCCCAGCCCGATTTCTGGAACGTCGCCGAGCGCGCCCAGAGCGCTATGCGCCGCATCGCGGCCCTGAACGACATGCTCACGCGCGTCGACCGGCTCGCCGGCGAGATCAAGGACACTACCGAGATGCTCGGACTCTTCGACGAATCGGACGAATCGGCCCGCAAGGAACTCACCGGACAGATTGAGGCCATGGGCCATGAACTCGAAGCGCTGGAGGAACGGGCCATGTTCCGGTCACAGGAAGACTCCCGCGCCGCCATCGTCTCGGTTCATCCCGGCGCGGGCGGCACCGAGTCCTGCGACTGGACCGAAATGCTCTACCGCATGCTCACCCGGTACATTGAGCTGCAGGGCCTGACCTACGAAGTGCTCGACCTCCAGCCCAACGACGAAGCCGGCATCAAGGGCGCGACCCTGGAAGTCAGCGGCACCTACGCGTACGGCCTGATGAAATCCGAAATCGGGGTCCATCGCCTGGTCCGCGTCTCACCGTTCGACGCCAACAAACGCCGCCACACCAGCTTTGCCGCGGTCTCGGTCTTTCCCGAAGTCGACGACATCGAAATCGACATCAACCCCAGCGACATCAAACTCGACACGTTCCGCGCCGGCGGCCACGGCGGCCAGAACGTCAACAAGGTCAGCTCGGCCGTGCGCCTCACCCACGTCCCGACCGGCATCGTCGTCGTTTGCCAGAATGAGCGTTCACAGTTCCAGAACAAGACCAACGCCCTGAAGATTCTCCGCTCCCGGCTCTACGACTTCCACAAGCGCGAACAGGACGAAAAGCGCGACAAGTTCGAGGCGTCCAAGACCGAAATCGCCTGGGGCCACCAGATTCGCTCCTACGTCTTCTTCCCCTACCAGCAGGTCAAAGACCACCGGACCGAGTACACGAGCCACGACCTCGTCGGCGTGATGGACGGGCATATCGAAGGCTTCGTCCACGCCTTCCTGACCCGGCCCGAGGCCGCCCAGGCCGAGGACAAGAAGTGAACCGTGAAGGCACCGAGGCACGCGGCATCGGTCGAAGTCAGAAGTCAGATGCTAGAAGCTAGAGTGCAGATTTCCGGGCACAAGAAACTGGAAACTGGAAACTGGGAACTCGCGGCGCAGCCGCGCGTGTCTTCGTGGCTCCCCTCTCCGTCTGGGAGTATGGCCGGGTCCGAAGCTCAATCTGTGTTCATCTGCGTTCATCAGTGGTTTCACTCTCTCCGTTTCGGGCCCGAAAACCGGCCTTGACAAACCGACTCCGGGTTATTACAGTTCAGCATTGAAGTGAATAAACTGTGCCGGCAGGGTTACCCCGGCCGGCCTTGAATGGAGGTCTGAATGAAAGCATCCGTCGA
>CAIVTL010000698.1 GCA_903908785.1 Caldifarciminota bacterium
ATGTGGAACAAGCGGGCGTGACCACGACGCCGGAATCGACCGAACCGGACGGCGCAACAATTACCCGGCAACCGACGTCGTGGAACGAGGCGAACCCGTGGCGATAGTAGATGTTCTGGTAGGTTCCGCGGTCGTCCTGCCAGACCAGGCCGAGGTCATGGCCCAGCGCGCAGATTGATGGGAAGTCACGGCTGCGCACTCCGGCCGTGGTCAGGTCAACCGGCGTGCCCCAGACGCCGGCAGGGGAGCGCGTGGCGCAACGGACCTGCGCAAGGGTCAGCGAAGAATCGGAGCGACCGCGCCAGACAGCATGCGCGGCGCCGTCCGGCGTGAACCCAGTTGCAGACTCTGCTGGGTTGTGTCCGAGGGTGCTGAGATGACCTCGGCCGGTTGCCAGACGTTGTCCCACCACGTGTGCATGATCTGGTCGGCGCTGAGGCTGAACCAGCGCCGCCAGAGGATGTGCGGGTTGTTGGTGAGCGGGTTGATGACCATTGACGGCTCGTACTGGTCGGCCGACGAGGCCACGATTGCCTCTTTCGGCATCCAAGTCGTGTTGATGCGCTTTCGGTAGTACAGGTGATAGGCCTCTCCGAAGTAGGGGTGTCCACACCAGGCGATGTGGACCGTGTTGTTCTGGGCGCAGGCAATGGTCGGAGTCACCTGGGTGGCGCCGTTAGCGGCAGTGTCGAATACCGCGACCTCAGCCAACCACGTGTTGCCGCCGTCAGTCGACTCCCGGTAGCGGATGCCGTTGGTGGCCGTGCTCGTGTGGCTCCACACGACGTGGACGTGCCCGTTCGGCGAACAGGCGATGTCAGGCGTGAGTTTGCTTTCGGTGGCCGGGAGCGAAGTGATGACCGTGGCGGTGTTCTGCCAGCCGCCGTTGCCGTTGCCGACCGGCGTGCAGCGTTTGTAGTAGACGCAACTGTCGGCAGCCGTCGTGCCCCGCGCAACCCACACGACGTGAACGTCGCCATTGGCGTCGGTCGCGATTGACGGAAACCTGCAGTAGAGATTCCGTGCCATCAGGTCCTCGCTGATGCAGGTGTCCTGGGTCCAGCCGGTCCCCGGGTTGTAGCGTTTGTAGAAGACTTGATACTCCGGGGACAGGAAGAAGTCCTGGACGTACCATACAACGTGGACCATGCCTGCTTGGTCAATGGCGACATTGCGCTGGCCGCTGGCGTCCGTGAATTCGTCGTAGTCGGCGGTGGTCAGACGCAGTTCCGTGTCCCACAGGGCTTGGGCTCCGGATTGCGAAATGCCCAAGGCAAGCAGACCGATGAATAAGAACCTTATCGTCATCGTAGACATCCTTTATGCCCGGGCGCTGCCGGGGCGTTCAATTCCAGCCAGATTCTACCGGCCGCAGTGCCGGAGTCAAAAGCGAGAGTATCGACCGATTCCAGATTCCAGATTTCGGATTGCAGATTGGCGGACGGGGCGGGCCGTCTGGCAAGCGCGGCGTGCCCGAGTTTGTCGGTCGCAGTTGGGAGGTGATGGTTGGGCTACGATGAACGATGAGCGCGAAGCGATGAATGAGGAGCGCGAACACAGGGCGCGAACGGTCAGGCTTGCCGGTCGTTTCCGGCTCCCCAGATATGTAGTATACTACATATTTCCTCGCCGGGCGAAATGCATCCTGAATTCGGGGGACAGGTTTAATGTCAAGCCGTGCGTTAGCTGAGCTCCCCTGCGACCGGGTTGATGGTCGCGTCGGCCCGTTCTCGGCTGTCCCGTCTCTCTCGGCAGGCATGACGGCGCGCTGCGC
>CAIVTL010000699.1 GCA_903908785.1 Caldifarciminota bacterium
GGAATGCCTCCACCGGCCTCAACCGCGGCTTGTACGTCGGATCCCAGAGCATAACGCGACTATTGTAGCATGTCCTGTGACCGGATTGGATTGTCGAATGTCGATTGTCGAATGTCGATTGGCAGGCTCCACCCGTAGGTCGGCAATCGGCGATAGGAAATCGGAAACATGCTCAAGGGGTTATAGATTATTAGACGCCGGCTGGCTGTCAAGGTTGCGGTTAACGGTCGGTTTTGAGAACATCGCGCGCGCGGTCCTCACGTCCTGCTCAATTTGGGACGCGAGTGCGCCCGGGCTCTCGAACCGGCGCTCCGGCCGCACCCGGTCAATCAGCCGGAATACGGCGCTGCCCGGCGACTCGGCAAGCTGGACATCCAGCAGGTGGGCCTCGATGGTCCTGGTCTCGCCCCCGAACGTGGGCCGATGCCCGATGTTCAGCAGGGCATTGAACCCGCGGCCGATGGCGTCCACGCGACAGAGGTACACGCCGTCGGCCGGAACCAGTGTTTCGCGCTCAAGCGGCCGCAGATTGATGGTCGGGAACCCCAGGCGACGTCCGGTTCCGGTGCCCGGAACGATTGTGCCGCTCATCGCGTACCAGCGGCCGAGCAGTTCGGCGGCGAGGCGGACGTGGCCGAGGAGCAGGTGTTCGCGGATGGTCGTGCTCCGGACCGGGACGCCGCGGAGCAGAATTTCGGAAACGACCTCGACCCTGATACCGAGTGGCTCGAGGACCCGGCGCAGCAATCCGGCGTCGCCGGTTCCCCGGCTGCCGAACCGGTGGTCGTGGCCGATTACCACGGCCGCCGGATGAAGCGACTCCACGATATGGCGCTGGATGAAGTCGCAAGCGGCGGTGCCGCGGAGTTCGGCGTCGAAGCGAAGCAGGTAGATGTACTCGACGCCCAGTTCCGTGAGCAGGGCTTCCTTTTCGGCCAAGGTCGTGAGAACGTAGGTGAAGTCAGGGTAAATGAGCTGGGCCGGCAAAGGGTCGTAGGTCAGGACGCCGGTTAAGCCCTTGAGCCCGGCCGCGATTTCCGCCGCGCGCCGGATAATCTGCTGGTGCCCGAGATGGACACCGTCGAACGAGCCCAGGGCGATGACCAGCGGCATTGACGATTGACGATTGGCGATTGGCGATTGAGGGTCAGTCGGCATAGATGATTCTTTCGGTACGCAACTCCGTCCCATTTGACCCGACTATCGCGAGGAACCTGCGGTCATCGGTCTCGGCCATCCGGAACCCATCAGCCCCGGGCATCGTTGGACCATCGAATCCTCTCACGACCTTGCCCTGCAGCAACTGCTGCGCTTGAGCAGGGGAGACGGCTACGCGCGGCATCCAGGCCAGCGCCGCGTCAATCGGCGTCAGCCGGTCGGCAAGCTGCGCCGCGTCGAGGGTGTCCAGCGCCGCCGCATCTTCCACCGTGAAGTGCCCCACTTTGGTCCGCACGAGGGTTTCGAGTGTTGCGGCCGTGCCCAAGGCCGCGCCCATATCTCGCGCCAGTGCCCGGATATAGGTCCCGGCCGAGACGCGACAGCGGATGGCCGCCCGAGGCGGATTCCATTCCAGCAGTTCGAGTTCGTAGACCTTGACCATGCGCGGCTTGGGCCGGACTTCCAGCCCTTTGCGGGCCAGCCGGTACAGCGGCTGACCGTCTTGCTTCAGGGCAGAGAACGCCGGCGGCACCTGCTCGATTTCGCCGGTGAACCGGGCAAGGCAGTCTTGCAGCCGCTCGCGGGTGAGTCCGTCCACCGGCTGTTCGCTCAGCACTTTCCCGGTAATGTCATCGGTGTCGGTCTGCTTTCCGAACAGCACCCCGGCGACGTATTCCTTCGGCAGGTTGAGCAGGAACCGGCTGACCTTCGTCGCCTCTGCCAGCAGTACGAGCAGCACGCCGGATGCAAGCGGGTCCAGGGTCCCGGCGTGGCCCAGAGGAATTGACGATTGCAGGATGGGTTTGATGCGTCGGATGACGTCGTAGGACGAGATGCCGGAAGGCTTGTTCACGTTCAGTACGCCACGCATCAGGAATTTCCGATTGGCGGCCTGGTGTTTTTGTGGCTAATCGCCCGCCCCGGTTCCGCTGGGCGGCTCGTTCTTGTGCAGTTCGGAGATGATTTCGTTGATGTGCATTTCGTGGGCCAACAGGTCGTCGAGCTTGAACCGGAGTTCCGGCAGGGCGCGAAACACGACCATCTGGCCAAGTCGGCGCCGGATGTACCCGCGCGCGTGCTGGAGATGCTCGAACGATTCCTGCCGGGTCTTTTCGTCTCCCATTATGGAGAAGTAGACCGTGGCGTTCTTCAGGTCGCGGGAGATATGGCAGCGCGTGACCGTGACGAACCCGATCTTCGGGTCGGAGAGCTCGGTCAGCACGATTTTCGCGACGGTGTCTTTTACGGCGTCTGCGACTCGCTTGTCCCGGTTTTGCATGCCTGTATTCTAGGGCATCGGGCCGGGTTGTAAAGCGCTGCCCTCAGGACACGGGCGAGAGGCGAGAAGCGAGAGGCGAGAGGCGAGTTGCGGGGGGCCGGTCAGCAGTTGACCGGATGTCCCGGCTCGGATAGATTGAGAGAGCATGCGAATTCGCGTCCCCCGGTCCTTCGTGGTCGGCGCGGCAGTGCTTTGTCTCGCCGGTTGCTGCTACTACACGCCGAGAGTGATAGTGAGAAAGGAGGCGGGGGTCGGGGGTCGGGGGTCGGGGGACGAGCCGCTGGTGCGCGTAAGGTTGAGCGCCGGCAACACCGCGTTCCTGACTTCGAGCCAGGGCCTGACTCTTAGCGCCGGTTCGACTCGCCAGTCGGTTGGTCCCAACCAGGTGATTCAGGTGAAGGACGAGAACGGGCTGGTCATCGCTGCCGGCGGCAAACTGCCGCTTCGGATTGCCGACACGCTCGCGGTCGCGCCGGCGGCCGACGGTTTTGTCCGGGTTGGTGACCGCAGCTACCGTGGCCGGCTCCTCTTGTTCCGGTCCGCGGACGGCGACCTGGCCGTGGTGAATGTGCTCGGGCTGGAGGAATACCTGCTTGGGGTCGTACCCTGCGAAATCGGCCCGATAAGTGCGGGGACTCTTGAGGCGGCAAAGGCGCAGGCGGTGGCGGCGCGTAGTTTCACGATGACCCGCCTCGGCAAACGGCAGGGGCTCGGGCATGACCTTTTCGATTCATATCTGCGGGACCAGGAGTATCGGGGAACCGAGCGCGAAACCGAGCTCTCCCGGCAGGCGGTGCTGGCGACGCGGGGCGAGATGCTTGAGTTCCGCGGCGAGGTCTGCGAGGCGCTGTATCATGGCAACTGCGGGGGCGTGACCGCGAACGGGTCGCAACCGTACCTGAGGAGCGTGCCGGATACGCCCGGGCACCGCCGGGGCCGCAAGGCCTATTGCTCGGACAAGCCGAACTTCTCGTGGCAGGTGAGCATGAGAAAGGAGAGCCTGGACGCGGTGGCGAGCCGCCTGTCAGGGAAGAAGTGTCGCGTGCGCGGCTGCAAGCTCGACGTGGACCGCCAGTCGGGTCGGGTGAAGTACCTTCATCTTGCGACCGACCGGGGCAGCGTGCGGCTGCCTGGGTCGGACTTCCGGATGGCGCTGGGGCTCAAGTCTACGGGTTTCACCATGGCGATTCGCGGCGCGTCCGTGTCCTTCACCGGCCACGGCTCAGGACACGGCTCGGGCATGTGCCAGGACGGGGCGGTGGGGATGGCCGAGAGTGGCGCGAGCTACAAGGAGATACTACAACACTATTATTCGGGCATCAGCCTGAAGAAGCGCTACTGAAGGCAAGGGTGAAGGCGGAAGGATGAGGGAGGAGAGTCAAAGGGCAAAGGGCAAAAGTCAAGGGGCACGAGTGGAGGGGAGAGGCGGAAGGGTGAGGGGACGAAGGGCGGGGCTACTTGCCGGTTTCTACTTCTACCTGTTTTTCCGGGAGGTGGGTAATCAGCACGGCTGCGGCCACGACCGTGGTCCAGAATCCGCTCTTGTTGCCGATTGCCGACTGGGTGATGTTCTGGGTACGGACGATTTCATTCGAGATTTTCCAGATCTCTTTGCGCTGGTCGTAGCTCGTGTCCGGGTTGAACTGGACGCCGAGGGTCGTGGCGAGCATCTGCGCCGCAAGGTCTTCGGCGTAGTCGCCGGCGAGTTCCTCGCGTTCGCCGTATGAATGGTACTCGGACAGGTAGCCGTACTTGGTCGGGTCTTTGGGCGTGGCCAGTCCGACCGAGGCCGAAATCAGCCGGTGCGGCTCGTTGGTGGAGTTGTCGCTGACGACGGCAAACATGACCTGGCCCGGGGTCAGGAGTTTTTGGCCGCGGGTGCGGGGGATGATGCGGCAGCAGGGCGGGAAGATGGACGATACCCGCACGATGTTGTAGGCCGCGATTCCGGCGTCGCGCAGCGCCGCCTCGAAACTCGCCAGTTTCTCGCGATGGACGCCGACGCCCTTGGTGAGGAAAACGTACTTGGGCAGGATTACCATTCCGTCCCCCATTGCAGACTGCCGATTGCAGATTGCAGACTGCGGGAAGAGTGGAGCAGACCGGGATTGAACCGGCGACCTCCAGATTGCGAACCTGGCGCTCTCCCAACTGAGCTACTGCCCCAAGGCGGAATTGCCGATTGCCGATTTCCGATTGCCGATTGGTCGGACACGTCCGACCGGCCCCGGGCCGCGCTACTGCCCGACTTCAACGTTGACCAGGATGCCGTTGCGCCGGCGCTCCACGCGGTCGAAGTCTTCCGGGCCGAACTGGAAGGTCCCGATGACCGTGACCGGGCTGGCCACGACCGGCGCGTCGCCGGTGCTCTTGGGGGTGGGCCCGAAGAACATGCAGATGTCCGGCCCATCCGGCCAGTACGCAATGTCGCCGACCTTCACTTCGCTCACCAGCGCCGGATTCTCGATGTTCAGGTCAACCGGGAAATAGACTTCCTTGCCCCAGGTCTCGCCGATCGTCTCGTACGGCAGCAGCCTGAGCAGCTTCTCGGTGAGAGATGAGCTGTTCAGGGTTGCGACGAAGTCGACGCCGCCGACGTTGACGTGGATATTACTCAACTGCGGTTGAATTGTAGAGAAGCAGAGCCGAATGTCAACACGCACGCGCAAGCACGCGTGCCGGCCGGGCGCCCGGCCCTCCAGCGACTTCCGGGTTTCGGGTCCGACTTCCGTTCTGGACAGGGCCGCGCCGGGACATATAATCCTCCTGTTGGCAGCGTTCCTTTCCTCTCATACTGTCCCTCGTCCGATTGCCGTTTCCGCTATGCTGCGGGAATCGGGGAGGTGTGCCAATGACGCTCGGCTGGAAGCCTGAGCTGACTCCGTCCGAACTCCATCCGATTCTGCGCACAATCGCCGAAGAATACGCGGTTCACGAGGGGGCCGACGGCGCGCTGGAAGTGCGGTTCGAGCACGCTCCGGGCACCGTGTGCACAGTGAAGGTCGCGGGGCACGCCGCGACCGTGCGCTACGGCACGCCGAGCCAGGCGATGCGCGCGGTCGGGGCCCTGCTTGCCGACCTCATACCTGACGCCGGCACGGGCATCGAGCGCGCGCCGTTCGGGACGTTCGGCTTCATGCTCGACTGCAGCCGGAACGCGGTGATGAGGCCGGAGCACCTGAAGCGCTGGCTGCGCCGGCTGTGCCTGTTCGGGTACAACATGGCGATGCTCTACACCGAGGATACCTACGAACTGCCGGGTGAGGACTGGTTCGGGTACATGCGCGGCCGGTACACCGGCGCGGAGCTGCACGAGCTTGACTTGTACTGCCGCAACCTCGGCATCCAGATGGTCGGCTGCATCCAGACTCTCGGGCACATGGAGCAGATCCTGCGCTGGCCCGCGTACGCGGCGGTGAAGGACTCGAATTCGGTGCTCCTCGTCGGCGAGGAGCAGACCTATGACCTGATTGAGAAGATGCTCGACGCGATGGCCGGGTATCTCCATTCGCGGCGGATTCACATCGGGATGGACGAGGCGGGGGGCATAGGCCGGGGCCGGTACCTTGACCGGTTCGGGTTCAAGCGGAAGTCGGACGTCTTCACCGCGCACCTCGGCCGGGTAGTGAAGCTCTGCCGGGAGCGCGGGTTTACGCCGATGGTCTGGTCCGACATGCTCTTCGCGATGGGCAGCCGCACCGGCGACTACTACGACCCGCACTCCGCGATTCCCGCGGAGATGGTCGCCGCCATTCCCCGGGAAGCGCAACTGGTGTACTGGGATTACTACCACAAGGACAAGGAGTTCTACCTGAACTGGATAGCGCGCCACCGGCAGATGGGATTTGAGCCGCTGATGGCATCCGGCATCTGGACGTGGCAGCAGCTCTGGTACAACCGGCGCGAGACCGAGGCGAACGCGGGTGCCTGCATCGACGCCTGCCGCTCGGCCGACCTCGACGAGATATTCTTCACGCTCTGGGGCGATGACGGGGCCTACTGCGACTTCGACTCGGCCCTGGCCGGGCTGGCGTTCGCGGCGGAGCGGGCCTTTGCCCCGGACCTGGCCTGGCTGCAGCCGCGGTTCAAAGCGGTGTGCGGTGCGAACTACGAGGCGGTGGTGGAGGCGGCGGAGCTCGCCGGCCCGGTTCGGACGGCCGGCATACTTTGGGACGACCCGCTGTTCGGCATGTTCCACCACGAGGCGCTGGTCGGCACCGAGCACGAGTGGCCGGAGGTGGCGCGGCGGTACAGCCGCCTGCACGAGAACCTGCTGCCGTTCCGGGACGAGCGGGCGGCCGGCGACCTCCGCCACGCGGCGCTGATGGCCGATTTCCTGTGCCGCAAGGTCACGCTGCGGCTGCGGCTTGACGAAGCCTATTTCCGCCGGGACCGGGCCGCGCTGGGCGCGGCCATCGTCGAGATTCCGGGCATCGTCGCGCGGCTCGATGACCTCGCCGGGTCGTGGCGCCGGCAGTGGCTGCAGCGGAACAAGCCCTTCGGACTTGAGGCGCTGCAGATTCGGCTGGCCGGCCAGACCGCGCGCTATCGCGAACTCGAACAGCGGCTCGACGATTTCATCGCCGGCCGGATTGACTCGATACCGGAATTGAAGCAAAGGCCCGGGGATGCCAGCGGCAACATCGGGACGAATTGGAAGAACCTCGCGAGCGGATCAACAATCATCTAGGAGTTTTCGGACAAACTCTAAACCCCAAACTCTAAACTCCAAGAGAGAAGGATGATGGAGACGACGGAACGGAAGCGGTACGACTTGGACGAGCGGACCTTCAAGTTCGCTGAGCTTGTGATATCGTTCGCCCGGCTGCTGCCGCGCGACCCGGCAACAGCGGAAATCATCCGCCAGGTGGTGCGTTCAAGCGGTTCGGTGGGAGCCAA
>CAIVTL010000700.1 GCA_903908785.1 Caldifarciminota bacterium
ATGAGGCCGACCGAGGCAACCAGGAACGCAACGAAGATGAGGACGAACGACCGCTTCTCCCGTCGGAACTGGTGCCACATGCCCCAGAGCCCGAGCAGCAACGGGATGAGGCCGAGCAACGCCTGCCAGCCGACATGCAGGAAGATGTCGAAGAATCGCGGGTTCCCCCACTGCCAGAAGAAGTAACGCAGGTAGAACTTCACCTGCTCGAAGTATGCGACCAGCAGGCCGAAGCGCGGGTTCTGGTTCGAGCGCCAGTCGTCCTCGGTCAGGAACTGGGTCTTGCGCGGTATCAGCTTCATCGGGTCGTACTGCTCGCGCTTCAGCACGCTGACAAAGTCCCGCCAGTTCGACGGGTCGGCCTCGTTGATTACCGGCTGGTGACTCGCCCGGATGAACATGATGAACTGAACCGTACCGGCGAGGAACACGAGCCCGAGCATCAGGCCAACGTACCCAAGGTTCAACTTGCCCTGTTGGTGCAGCCGGTACAGATAGCCGCCGTAGCCCAGCACGAACACCACCGTCAGCAGCGGCGAACGGACCCAGCGCTCGATGAACGCCACGGTCGGCGAGGCCAGGAACAGCACCGTGTCGTCCATAATCTTGTTGCCGGCCGCCACGTAGGCGATGACAAACACCAGGAAGAACAAGCCCAGACCGTAGAACGCCGAAATTGTCTTGTCCGACCGCTCCATCACGCGGATTCCGAGCCACGTTGCAGCGAGCATCAGCGGCACGGCGATGAAGGTGCCGATTGAGAAACCCATCTCGGTCGCGGTCAGTATCGCCAGGTACCCGGCCACCAGCTCGAACAGCCGCAACTGCAGCACCGCCTGCCGGTCAACCACGAGCGCGAAAACCAGCACCGCGAACACGGTCATCATCGGCGTGAAGTGGACGCCGGTGGAAAGGAAGAGCAGGAATATCGCGGCCAGTATCAGGCGGTTGTCGCCGCCGACCCGCTTGAGCTGGTCGCGCCAGACCAGCGCCATATAGAGCACCGATAAGGCGACGACAACGCACGGGCCGTAGACTTCGGCCTCAACCGAGTTGTCCCAGAACGAGAACGCGAAGGCGCACGCCAGCGCCCCGAATACTCCGGCTACGTGCGGCAGCCACTTGTCGTACCGGCGCTCCGCGCTCGCGTAGAGCGAGATGAGCTTCGTGACGAGCAGGTAGATGAGCCCGCAGGAGAACGCACCGAACAGCAGCGGGATCATAGTCACCCGGAACGCAATTTCCCTTGCGGTCGGCAGCATCGCGAAGATGCGGCCCAGCGTGATAAACAGCGGCGTGCCCGGCGGGTGAGGCACGCCCATCGTGTAGGCCGCGGCGGTCAACTCCCCGCAGTCCCAGAAAGCCGCGGTCGGGGACGCGCTGTAGTAGTAGGCCGCGAACACAACGGCAAATACCGCGCCGAACAGAATCAACCGGATACGGCCCGGCGAGGAAACCCTGGGCTCGAAGCCCGGAGTCGGAGTCGCCGGCGCATTCGTCATTCGGACTTCGGACTTCGTCATTTTCCTCTATAGCTCCTTGGCCAGCGCCTGCTGGATGTTGTACTTGAGCTGGGACGGAGTCAGACCCGACAGCAGCTTGCCCCGGCTCGCGAAACTTATCTTGCCCGTGGTCTCGGAGACAATGACCGCGATTGCATCGGTCACGGCGGAGATGCCCAACCCGGCCCGGTGCCGCATCCCCAGCGCGCTCTCGACGTACCGCTCGTCGCTCAGCGGCAGGGTGCAACCCGCGGCCATGACCTGTCCGCCGGTGATAATCACCGCGCCGTCGTGCAGCGGCGCCGGCGGCGTGAAGATGGAAACGATGAGCGACGCCGAAACCCGCGCCTCAATCCGGGTCCCGGTCTCGATGAAGTCGCGCAGACCGATGTCCCGTTCAATCACCATCAATGCGCCGGTCTTGTGGTCCTTCATCTGCGCCGCCGCGTCGACGATCTCGTCAACCGCGGCTGCATCCGCGCCCTGCTTGAGCAGGAACCGCAGGGGCCGGTAGCGGCCGAACATCGACAGGATGTTCCTGAGTTCCGGCTGGAAGATAATGACGAATGCCACAATCCATACCGTGGTCAGAGAGTTGACAATCAGCCCGAGCGCCTTGAAGTCGAACCAGCGGGCGATAAACGACACGGCCACGAGGAAGAAGAGCCCGTACAGCATCCGGATGGCGCGCGTGCCCTTCAGGAACCGCAGAAAGTAGTAAGCAAGCAGCGCCACCAGCAGGATGTCGAGCGCGTCAACCAGCCGGAACTTAACGAAGGAAAGCATCTAGTTCCTGAGCCCGATGGCGTCCGCCAGTTTCAAGGCTTTCACTACCGGTTTCACGTCGTGCACGCGCAGAACGTTGGCCCCGTTCCGTGCGGCGAGCACGCACGCCGCAATCGTCCCTTCCAGCCGCTCGTCAGACGGAACATCCAGCACCGCGCCGATGAATCGCTTGCGGGACGGACCGACAACTACCGGGACGCCGAGTGACTCAAGCTCTGTCAACCGGCGCAGGATTTCGAGGTTGTGCGCCACGGTCTTGCCGAACCCGATGCCCGGGTCCACGAGCATCTGCGTCCGCTCGATGCCGGCCTGCTCTCCCCGCTCCAGCGCCGCCGCGAGGAACCCGGTAATCTCACCCATCAGGTCCCGGTACTTCGGGTTCCGCTGCATGGTGCGTGGCCGGCCTTTCATGTGCATCAGTATACACGGAACACCAAAGCGCGCCACAACCGCGAGCAGGCGCGGGTCACCGGCCAGCGCCGACACGTCGTTCACCATGTCCGCGCCCTCACGCAGCGCTGCCTCGGCAACTACTGCACTGGTCGTATCAACCGACACCGGCGCTTTGACCCTCTTCTTCACCGCTCGCAGCACCGGCATGAGGCGCGCCAGTTGCTCCTTTGCCGGGACCGGCCGCGCCCCGGGCCGGGTTGACTCCGCGCCGATGTCGATGAAGTCCGCGCCCTCCCCTGCCATCACGACCGCGTGGCCCAGCGCGGCCGCAGGGTCGAGGAACCGGCCACCGTCCGAGAATGAATCGGGAGTGACGTTCAGTATGCCCATGACATAGGTCCGCCGTCCCAGGTCAATCATCCGGCGTCCCAGCTTGATAACGCGCATCGGCATCTGCATGCGCCCGCTCAACCGGGCCAACTCCGGCACCAGCCGCGCCACACACTCCGGCTGCGCCGTCAACCGGTCCACGAGCACCCGAAGCTGCCTGAGTGTGACCAGCAGCACCGCATCGGATCGCCTGACCCGGCCCGAAACTATCGCCCGGTTCACCGCGCAGTCTCCGCCGCAGGCAATCGCGGTCTGCTTCAGGATATTCGCGCCCGCGGTCGAAAGCCCAGTGAGCTTCACCGCCACAACCCGGCTCTTAGCGAAGAATATCGGCCAGCTCTGCGGGTCAGCGCCGACCCCGGCAAGCTCCCGCTCAAGGTCGGCCCGGCTCCGAATAGACAACAAACGCACGTGAACTTATAGGCGAACTACCGCGCGATGTCAAGGATAGCGCGCGGCTGCGCCGCGAGTTACCAGTTCCCAGTTTCCAGTTACCAGTGGCAGAATGGTTAATTGGCGTTCCGATTCCCACTTTGCCATTTCCACTTTCCCCTTCGCCTCTTGGCGTTCTTGGCGTCCTTGGCGGTTCACTCTTTGGCTCCGGGCCGCCGGCGGATTGACTTCGACATCGGCCAGACTATAGTCATGGGCCGTCACGAAATGGAGGAAAAGATGAACCGGACCATTCTCTGCCTGTCCGCAGTCCTGCTGCTCAGCGTAGTCGCCCCGGCGCACGCCGGCCCGATTGAACTGATTGAGGGAATCAGCGGCCCGCTGCTCCAGGATTACACTGCCCCGCTGGCCCACGCCTACGGCGCGGCCATGACCAGCGGCCTGTACCACACTGCCCACGCACACAAGTTCCTCGGGTTCGACGTTGGCGTGCGGGTCATGTACGTGTTGATTCCGGAAGCAGCCAAAACCTTCACCGCCCGCGTCCTCGCCTGCTCCGTGAATACCTCACTCGGCCGCGTTGACACTTTCTACATCGACGTCACCAATGCCGCCACCATTTTCGGCGCCCCCGGCGCGGATTCGAGCTTCCGGCCCGTCAACGGCATCACCGTGCCGCCGGCGCTCCCCGGCGGGCTTGGCCTGAGCGGAATGCCGTTCCTCGTCCCGCAGGCCTCGCTCGGTCTCCCGATTCCGGGCGCGGAGCTGCTCATCCGCGGCGTCCCCTACAAGTTCCAGGGCGCAAACCTTCTCTTCGTCGGCGTCGGCCTGACCGAAGAACTGACCGCCATCCCCGGTCTGAAGCTACCTTTCAACGTCGCGGTCCAGGGTTATTACCAGGTACTCACCATTGGCAGCGCGGTCGACGCCCGGTCCTACGGCGCGAACGTTCACATCTCCAAAAGCCTGCTCCTGTTCGCTCCCTATGCCGGGGTCGGCATCGACAAGAGCACCATGCGGTTCAAGTACACCTTCCACTTCAATGCACCCGACCACATCGACCCGGAGACACACAAGCTCGTCACGGTCCCCGTGTCCCTGCCGGTTGACGCTAGCTACGACACCGGCGTGAACCTGCGCGCGGTAATCGGCGTAGCCCTCAAATTCGGCCCCCTGCTGGTGAACGCCGACTACAACCTCTCCAAGTACAACGCCATCAACGCCGGCGTAAGCCTGGCAATCCGCTAGACCGACACTCTCTTAGACGCAGGCGGGGCGGGATTCCCCGCCCCGCGATGTTACGGTCGAGACTTAGACGGGGACTGTCCCCGGATGGGGACTGTCCCCAAAGCCGTTCTTTTACTTCAGGACCTGGGCAATTCGCTCCAGGGCCCAGTCGAGGTCGGACTTGGTGATGATTAGCGGCGGGGCGAAGCGGATTACTGTGCCGTGGGTCTCTTTGGCGAGGACGCCGAGGGCCATCAGCTTCTCGCAGAAGCCGCGGGCCGGACCGGACTCCGGACGGATGTCCACGCCCACGAACAGGCCCTTGCCCCTTATTGCCGCGACGTGGGGCGAGTTCATCTTCGCAATCTCGCTGCGCAGGTACTCGCCCATCTTGTATGAGTTCTCCGGCAGCTTCTCTTCGATGATGACCTCGACCGCCGCTTTGCCCACGGCGCAGGCCAGCGGGTTGCCGCCAAAGGTCGAACCGTGGTTGCCCGGCGTGAATACCGACATCAACTCCTTGGATGCCAGGGCGCCGGAGACCGGGAAGCAGCCGCCGCCCAGCGCCTTGCCGACAATCAACACGTCCGGCTTGATGCCGTCGTACTCGTAGCAGAACAGACGGCCGGTGCGGCCCAGCCCGGTCTGAATCTCGTCGGTCATCAAGAGAACGTTGTTCCGCGTACAGACCTCGCGTGCCGCCTTCAGGAACCCCTCCGCCGGCACTCTGATTCCCGCCTCGCCCTGAATCGGCTCGACCAGGAACGCGACCGTATCCGGCGTGACGGCTCTTTCCAGGGCCAGGACGTCGTTGTAGGGAATCATCTTGAACCCCGGTGTGAACGGCCCGAACCCGTCGTTGTACAGCTTCTCAGGTGAGAACCCGACGATGGTCGTGGTCCGGCCGTGGAAGTTGCCGTCGCAGACGATGATTTCGGCCCTGTCACGAGGCACGCCCTTCTTCGTGTAGCCCCAGCGCCGGGCGAGCTTGATTGCGGTCTCAACCGCCTCGGCCCCGGTGTTCATCAAGAGCACCTGTTCCATCCCGCACGCCTCGGTCACGGTCTTGCAGAACGGGCCGAACATGTCATGGTGGAACGCCCGCGAAGTCAGGCAGAGCCTGCCCATCTGCTCCTGCATTGCGGCGAGAATCTTCGGGTGGCGGTGGCCCTGGTTCAGGGCCGAATAGGAAGCGAGCATGTCGAGGTAACGTTTCCCTTCAACGTCCTCGACCCACACACCGTCCCCGCGCGCAAGGACAACGGGCAGCGGCAGGTAGTTGCGTGCGCTATGGGTCTCGGCCAATCGAATGTGGTCGTGGCTATTCACGGGCACTCCTTTCAATCGCCTAACCGGAGTCCAATTCTAGCTGAAAGGCAGTGTCTTGACAAGGTTGCCATGCCAAGACCGGAGTCAACCCGCGTCGCGGGGGAGTTAGGAGGTAGGAGGTAGCAGTTAGGAAGTCCCCGCGCCCTCGTGGCGCTACCGCTGCACGATGACCTTGCGGATGGCTTGGGCTTGAGCTTGGGCCTGGGCTTCCCGCACGAAGTAGACACCTGAGGCCAGGCGCGACACGTCGTTCACGCCGGCCCGCAGCGCAAGCACGCGCCGCCCTTGGACGTCCAGCAACTCGCTTCTCGCCTCTCGCTTCTCGCCTCTCGCCTCTGGGAGGAGCAGCACTCCCCGCACTACCGTGGCCGCCTTTGTCATTTCCCCTTCTGACTTTGTCATTTCCTCAACACCGGTCACCGAGTCCTTCAGCACCGAGATGCTGGAGCTGCCATTGTTCGCCACGAAGGTCCGGAGCTGACCCGGATACCAGGCAAATGCCACCGGCGCGTGCCCGACGTTCAAGGTCTTTCTCACCGTATTCGTGGCGCAGTCAATCACCTTGACGTTGTCGGCTCCGCCATTAGCCAGGTAGACGCGGTCCAGGTCGGCGTTGTAGTAGACGCGGCCGGGCACGTGGCCGGGCCCGATGACGATGGTCGCGGCGACCGAATCACCGGCGCAGTCAATCACCGATACGTTGTAGGACTGGCTGTTGGCAACGTAGACGCGGTTGCCGCGGGAATCCCAGCACAGCGAAGTCGGCGAGCTGCCGACGCCGATGTTCCTGACGA
>CAIVTL010000701.1 GCA_903908785.1 Caldifarciminota bacterium
CACCCCTCACCCTAACTCTCTCCCTCAAGGGGCGAGGGAATTCGGAACCTTGGCGTTCTTGGCGTCCTTGGCGGTTATCTTCTCTCGGTCTCTTTGCCTCTTCGTTTCGTGGCTCTCTATCTGTGGATTCGGGTCACTCCGGTTTGACTCGGAGTTAGGTGGATGTATAATCCGGCCATGACGTCTTTCCTGGATGATTGGACAGCAGAATTCGCGAAAGCCAAGAGCCGGCCTCGGCCGTACCGCAACGCCGCCGTATCGTTCCGCCCCACCTCCATCGACGACCGCGAACAACGCCGCGTCATGCTTGAGCAGACCGGTCTGAACGTATTCAAGTTCCCGGCCGCGATGATTCCGGGCTGCGACCTGCTCACCGATTCCGGCACGACAACGATGACAATGCGCCAGTGGTCCCAACTTTTGCTCGGCGACGAGTCCTACGGCTCGAACGAGGGCTACTTCGAGTTCAAGCAGCAGGTGGTCGAGACCTTCGGCCCGCAGTGGGAGAACCGCAACTCGGACCAGGAGAACGTCTTCATCTTCCACCAGGGCCGCGCGGCCGAATCCGGCCTGTTCACCAGCATGGCCGGAATCCTCGGCGCACCGGGCAAGCGCGCCGGGAAAGAGCCGTTCTACATCATTCCTTCGAACGGCCACTTCGACACCACGCAGGCGAACATCGAGGCGAACTCCTTCGAGGCCCGCAACCTCTTCTCTCCTGAGCTTCGTGCCAAGAACGATACGGCCCTGTTCAAGGGCAATATGGACTTGGACCAACTCCGCGCCCTGCTCGACGACCCGAAGACGAAGCAGCGCATTCCCTTCGTCTACATGACGATTACCAACAACACCGGCGGCGGCCAGCCGGCGTCGATTGCCAACATCCGCAAGACCGCCGAACTGTGTCACGCCCATGACGTGCCGTTCCTGTTCGACGCGTGCCGGTTCGCCGAGAACGCGTGGTTCAACCAGCAGCACGAGCCGCTCTGCAAGGGCAAGAGCATCGCGGAAGTCGTCCGCCTGATGTTCGAGCCGGGGACGGGTTCCATGTCAGCCTGAAGAAAGACGGCCTCGTGAACATGGGCGGCTGCCTTGTTGTCCGCGAGGACGGGCTGCTGGTGAAACGGTATCCGGAGCTACCGGCAAGGGTCGTCGGGCACCAGATTCTGGTCGAGGGCCATCCGACCTATGGCGGCCTGGCCGGGCGCGACCTGAAGGGCGTAGTCGAGGGCCTGAAAACCGTGGTGCACGAGGAATACCTGACGTACCGCATCAACCAAGTGCAGCGATTCGGGGCAGCGATTGACGAGCAGTGCGGCGCGAGTGTCGTGGTCAAGCCGGTCGGCGGCCACGCCATCTACCTCGACCTCGACCAGTTCTTCGCCGGCACCAAACTGCGCGACGACCAATTCCCGGGCGTCAGCCTGACCGCGCTCCTGCTCATCGCCGGGCACCGAATGTGCGAGCTCGGTGTCTACTCATTCGGCAAATACGTGGACGGCAAAGAAGTCGGCCCTGACCCGAGAGTGAACAACGTCCGCGCCGCGGTGCCCAGGCTCTGCTACGAAGACAGCGACCTTCAATCCGCGGCCGAAGCGGTCGGCATCCTCTATCGCCGCCGGGACAAGATTCCCGGCGTTGAGGTCGTCTACGGCCAGGACCGCCCCATGCGCCACTTCATCAGCCGGTTCCGGTTCGCCTCCGCCTGAGCCCGAAGCACAAGCTCAAGCACAAGCTCCACGCGCTGCGCGCGAGTTCCCAGTTTCCAGTGTCCGACTTCCGACCACTTCTGACTTCTGACTTCTAGCATCTAGCTTCTGACATCTGACATCGACCGCTGGCGCAGCCACTCGCGCCCAGCCGCCTCGGCCTCGGGTTGGCCGAGAAGACGAGGGCGTCCGGCACCCGCCCCATCTCGGAGGAACCCCACAACTCTGTAGCGCGTGACAAGGCCGGTCCCAGAAAGCAATCGATGAAGCAGCTCCGGAAGCTAACTCAGAAGCAACCTTGGAAGCAACGTTCAGAGCGTCTTGCGGAGCGTACAGGAGAGCACGCCGGGCCGCACCGGTCAGGGCATCGCGGCGAGCACCGGGCAGAGCTCCGGGTAGAGCTTCGCGGGCCGCAACCTTTGGGGTAGTCTCCGAAGTAACCGGGAAAGCTCTCCTCAAAGTAGCCTGGAAAGCTGCTCGCGGTGCAGCTTCCATGGCGACTTCGAGGGCAACTCCGAGAGCTGCTCCCATGGTGGGGGTATGACTTCTGCGCCGTGTGCTCAACACATTGGCCCGCAAGCAGATACACCTGAAAGCCGGGCCGGCGGTCTGTAGGCTTATACGCCTACAGACTGAAGACTAAGCCATGTCTCATCATTCGAAGACCGCGTTCACTTTCGGACCCGAGTTCAGGCCCCGCTCTCTGTCAGAGCCTCTGCCTCGTTCTCTGCCTCGTTCTCTGCCTCGGCCTCAGCCTCAACCCTTACCTCAACCTTTGCCTGCGCCGCTTGACACCGTGCCGTCACCGCTCTATCTTCTAGCTGAGATGCTGTCCGCGGAGACAAACTGGTATGACTAGACGAGAATCACTGCTCAGAGAAATCGACGACGTCCCGGATAGCGTGACGGCGATTGAATACCGTGGCGGGTACGTCTTCCGGGTCACCTTCGATGACGGCGCATCGGGCGACGTAGACTTCTCCGAATATCTTGAGCTGGGGCCGGTGTTCTTCCCACTGCGGGACCTCTCATATTTCCGTCAGGCTCGAATCGAAGGCGGGACAATCGCGTGGCCCAACGGCGCTGACATCGCGCCCGAGACCCTCGACGAGAAAGTCGAAGCAGCCGAAAGCGCACACGCGCCCGTCGCCCGGGACAAACCTGCCACTCAGCCGCCCCGCCGTCGGACCCGCAAACCGTGAGCCACGGACCATCCTGCCCGCCCCCTGAATGCTGACTACTGAATGCTGTCTACTCCCGCCCTCATGATCCGACCTGTTCGTCCGCTGATTGACAACCGTCCAGAGCCTGCTATGCTGACTCGATGAAACAGCAACCCCTGCTCTACCTGGAGACCTCGGTGTTCGGCTTCTGCTTCGACCGGAAGCCGCACAACATCCTGCGGCGGCAGGCGGCCGAGTTGCTGTTCAAACAGATCGAGAACGGTATCTTCAGAGCCGTGACGTCACCGCTGACTACCAAAGAACTGAACCGGTCCGCTGAGCCGCTGCGGTCGCAGTTGCTGGACCTGGTCGAGAACGTCGAGGAACTGGCGCTTGATGAGGATGACGTCGAACGGCTGGCCGACATCTACCTCGCCGATGGTGTGGTTCCGGTTGACTTTGCCGACGACGCCCGACACGCGGCCTACGCGTCAATCGCCGGCGCCGACGTACTCGTGTCCATGAACCTCCAGCATCTGGCGAACGAATGGGCGGAGCGCAGACTGAATGACGTGAACCTGCGTGAAGGATACGTGCTTATCGGCGTCCGGACTCCCGAGGAGGTGTTGCGCTATGAAGAATGAAGACATGGGTTTCCTGGACTGGCTACACGACCAGCGCCGGGCAGCAGAGGCTGACCGGAAACGGCGCGGACTGTCCGGCGCGGACTACCTGCGGGAATGTGCCCGAGAGGCAGCGCGGGTCAGGGACGAACTCGCCTCGCGCAGACAGTTGACGGTCAGTGACAAGCCGGCGACGAAGCCGTCCCGCCCTCGGAGCCGCAAGCCGTGAGCCAAGGACCATCCTGCCCGCGCCCCTGAATGCTGACTACTGAGTGCTGTCTACTCCCGCCCTCAGCCCCCGGAGGACGCATGACCCGAACCGACATCCTTGAAGAACTCGGCAAGCTGCCGGTCGACGAACGGCTCGGCATGGTTGAGACCGCACTGCACCAGTTGCGTGAGCAGTTCCGGGCCGGTCGATTGGACACGGCCGCGGAACGGCGCGAGCGCCTGAGCATCGCGGCCGACGCGCCAAAGACCGCCTGTGAGACCGACTGCGAGTTGACTGCATTCACAACCCTCTGCATTGACGAATACAGACAAAATGGTCCCCGATAATCCCCAACTGGAGGAGGAAAGATGGTAATAGCTGTTTTATTGCTAGCATCTAGTTTAAGTAGTTCAAGTAACATAACTGCAAGAACTGCTTACTTGAGTGGAATGGATTTCGGATGCAATGTACTAAGTGAGAATGTACAGGTATTCTTTAATGGTTGGAATAGTCCAATAAGTCTGCCTGAGATTTTTAATGGAAGCTGCCCAGTAGAATCACTATACAGATTTGGAAGTAGTATTGATACTGCTGGCTTAGGGACTATTAAGGCAAGCAAGCTAAGATTCTGGAAAGTTGGAATACGAAGAGCGATAAATGTTTTAACAGGGGAAACAGATCGAAGATGGTATTCATCAGACAATGATGATGAAAATGGTGAGAGTTATGAATCTGATGCATTCCGTTATGTTCTAAGTACCTGGAGTGGAATGAAAGGCAAGGTATTTGATAGTAACTGGATTGATGATTCATTATTTGTAACAAAGTAGAAGAGTTATGATTACCTACTTGTAGTGAACTGGTGCCAGACATGAACTGAAGGCGACGAAAGACGTGAACCCGCTGCCTTGGGCACACAAGCGAGAGTCGGGGACAGAACCCCTGCCGGCCCGACGCGCGTTCGACTTACCGCCTCTCCGCCGAAGTAGTATTCGCCCGATGGTGAACCCCAAACCCGCCCGGCCTTGTCGGCAACGAGATGAGCAGGATGTCCCCGGAATCCCGCCCGAAATTCCGCGCAGGGTCGCTGCGTCAGTGACACAAAGAGATCGG
>CAIVTL010000702.1 GCA_903908785.1 Caldifarciminota bacterium
GCCGATGTGGACTACTACAGTCTGGGTGCAGGTGCCGAGCTTGGATTCATGTCGATACCACGCCGATGGACGCCTGAGCGGCGTGTGACCGGACCGTATTTCGGACTTCGCCTCCGCGTACTGACCTTCGGTATCGGGTTCTAGGGCGCAGGCAGCCGGTCTTCCGGTCCTGTCATCTGCGTAATCTGCGGAATCTGTGGATGTCCTCTCCGGTCGAGTGACGGTTTCGCTTGACTGTGGGCGTGGGCAGGATATAAACAGTGCGTGTCTAAGAGCGAGTTCCGCGTGTTGCTGGCCGTAGCCATTGCCGCGGTCGTCATCAGGTTGGCGGTGTCCGCCGCGTTCAAGGGGCACAGCTACGTCGCGGCCGACCCGGTGAAGCCTGAGAGCGAAGCAACCTATTTGAAGAGCGGGAAGATAGGGCTGGGCGATTCGGAGCAGTACCTGCTGCTCGGGGCGGGCATCAGACATCAGCAGTCGTACAGTTGGAACCACGAGCCGAATACGTTCCGAACTCCCGGCTACCCGTTGCTGCTTGCTCTGCTCAACGACAACGTCACAGCGATTGTGATTGTGCAGGCGCTGCTGGCCGGGCTCACTGTGTTCCTGACCGGTCTCGTCGGGCTTCGGCTGTTCAGCTCGCGGGTCGGGCTGCTGGGGGCAGCACTTCTCGCGGTCGATATCCCGAGCATCTTCTCGTCGGGAATGGTCATGTCCGAGGTGCTCTTTGCGTTCACAGTGGTGCTGGCAGCGGCATTGTTCTGGTGGCGACCAAACCCTAAACCCCAAACCCCAAACTCCAAGTCTTGGTACGCGGCTGCGGCCGGGCTGGTGCTGGGGTTCGCCGTGCTGGTGAGGCCGGTTGCGTTACTCGCGTTCGCGCCGTTCGGAGTCGCGCTGGCTGCGAGAAAGAACTGGCGCGGGCTGGTGTTGATGCTGGCCGCGTTCTCGTTGCTGCCCGGAGTCTGGGTCGTGCGCAACTACTATCATTACCATCGGTTCAGCCTGACCTCGAATGGCGGGTACAACCTGCTGTATGCCAACGCCGCCTCAGTGCTGGGCGGGGAGCAGCACGTCTCGCAGGATAGCGCGAGGATAGAACTCGCGCACGACTTTACGTCGAGACTCGCTACGGACAACCCGCTGGAACTCGCCGACTTGATGACGCGCAAGGCGACGAGCATCATCCTTCACGACCCGCTTCGCTACATCCTGTTGTGCCTGCGCGGCGTGCCGAAGGTCATTGCCGGCATCAAATCCGACGACCTTGTGTTGAGGATGCTTCACGCCAAGGTGCCGGGGACGCAGGGGAGCGTGCTGTTGAACCGGGACTACGGTTCCGCAGGTGTGAGGCTGGCGATATGGCTGCTGGCCGGGTTCGAGTTGCTGACCGCAATCGGCGGCTTTCTCCTGGCGCTGATTTCACTCGGGTTCAGGCGTTGGCGGGCAGAGAAGCTGCTGCTCGTGGTCATCGGGCTGTACTTCGTGGTAGTCGCCCTGCCCTTCACCGATGGGCGATTCCGAGTGCCGGCGATGCCGTTTCTCTACCTCGTAGCGGCAACCGTGCTGGCTAGGGGAAGCGGGAGAGAAATGGGCCAGAACCGGAATTGAACCACGAAGACACCAAGAACACCAAACACACCGGGACATTCCCGCCCGGGTCCGGCTTTGTGTCTTTGTGTCTTGGTGGTAGGCTCCTGTCCGGGTTCGGCGGGCGAGGGTGCTTGACTTGGGGAGCGATTCGTCTATTCTCTTCGCCCTGACTTACCCCGGAGGATTTAATTGCCCGATAAGCTGAAGTTTGGTTTCTACTGGGCGGCCTCGTGCGGAGGCTGCGAGATTGCCGTGCTCGACACGAACGAGAAGATACTGGACGTGCTCGAGCGGGCCGACATCCTGTTCTGGCCGGTTGCAATGGACACGAAGTATGCGGACGTGAAGGCCATGCCGGACCGGTTCATGGACGTCTGTTTCTTCAACGGCTCGATACGCAACTCGGAGCAGGAGGAGCTGGCTCACTTGTTGCGGAAGAAGTCGAAGGTGCTGGTCGCTTTCGGCTCCTGCGCCCACCACGGTTGTATCCCCGGGCTTGCCAACCTGTTCGGCCGCGAGCAGATACTCAAGCACGTCTACACTAAAGAACCGTCGGTCGTCAACCCGGACGGCACTAAGCCTTTGGTGAAGGGCAAAGTCCCGGAGGGCGACGTGTCCCTGCCCGAGTTCTATGACCGGGTGTCGCCGCTGAACCGCGTGGTCGCGGTCGACTACTACCTGCCGGGATGCCCGCCCGCCGTGCCGAGGATTCTGGACGCCATGACGGCAATCTTCGAAGGGAATCTTCCGGTCAAGGGCAGCGTGCTGGCCCCGGTAAAGGCCTTGTGCGATGAGTGCGACCGGAACAAGCACATCGCCAAGAAGATGCCGGACGTCAAGCGAATGTGGGAAGTCCAGGCCGACCCGGGCGTCTGTTTCCTGGAGCAGGGCATCGTGTGCATGGGGCCGGCCACTCGCGGCGGCTGCGGCCAGCGGTGCATCAACGGCAACTGGCCATGCACCGGTTGCATGGGGCCAACGCCGGACGTTGGGGACCAGGGCGGCAAGATGATTTCCGCGCTCAGTTCAATCCTGAGGTTGGACGACGAGAAGGACATCACGGGGCCGGAAACCGGGAAGCTGCTGGCGCAGGTCAAGGACCCGGTCGGCACGTTCTATATGTACGGGCTGGCCGATGCGACCATCGGCGACCGGAGGCAGAAGTGAGTCAGCGGATCACGATTGACCCGATTACCCGGCTTGAGGGGCACGGCAAGATTGAGATTTTCCTTGACGACAAGGGTGAGGTCGAGAATGCCTATCTGCAGGTGCCGGAGTTGCGCGGGTTCGAGCAGTTCTGCGTGGGTCGTAAGGCCGAGGACATGCCCCAGCTTACCAGCCGCATCTGCGGAGTCTGCCCGGTAGCGCACCACTACGCCGCGGTCAAAGCCCTCGATACGGCTTTCGGGGTCCAACCGACCGAGACCGCGCGCAAGCTTCGCGAGTTGATTTACTGCGGCTACATTGTCTACGATCACATCCTGCATTTCTACTTCCTGGGCGGGCCGGACTTCGTGGTCGGACCGGACGCGCCGAAGGAGAAGCGGAACATCCTCGGCGTCATCGAGAAGGTCGGGATGGACACGGCGAAGGAAGTCATCAAGCACCGGGCCTATGGCCAGCGGATTACCGAGATTCTCGGCGGCAAGCCGACCCACCCGGTGAGCGGCGTCCCCGGCGGCCAGACCAAGGCGCTGTCTGAAGAGGGCCGCAAGGAGATTGAGACGATGGCACGGTCGTGCGTGGCCTTTGCCGGGTTCACGCTTCAGTTGTTCGAGGACGTCGTGCTGAAGAACCCCGCGTACATGAAGCTGATACTGAACCCGAAGCTTGGTCACGCGCTGTACAACATGGGCATGGTGGACGAGCGGAACCGGGTAAGCTTCTACGACGGCCCGGTACGGGTCACCGACCAGCAAGGCAAGGAGTTTGTCAGGTTCAATGGCAGTGACTACTTGAACCACATCGCCGAGCACGTGCTCGACTGGAGCTACGTCAAGGCAACGTACCTGAAAGCAATCGGGTACAAGGGCCTGGTTGACGGGCCGGACTCAGGTTTGTACCGGGTCGGACCTTTGGCTCGGCTCAATGTCGCCGAGGGGATGGCTACGCCCGGGGCCGATGTCGCATACCACAAGCTGTTCGATACGCTTGGCGTCAAGCCGGTCAACTCCACGCTGGCGTATCATTGGGCAAGGCTCGTCGAACTGCTCTACGCCGCGGAACGGGCGCTGGAACTCGCGACCGACCCGGGGATAACCGGCACTGACATCCGGAACATGAAGTTTGACATGAAGCCGGAGGGAGTCGGTGTGGTCGAGGCGGCCCGTGGGACGCTCTTTCACCACTACCGGCTGACTCCAGACCGGATGATTGAGAGCGTGAACCTGATTGTTGCGACTACCAACAACAAAGGCCCAATCTGCATGTCTGTGCGCGAGGCGGCCAAGGAGTTGATTCACAAGGGCAAGGTCAGCGACGGGCTGCTCAACACGGTCGAGATGTTCTTCCGTGCCTATGACCCGTGTTTCGGATGCGCCTCGCACGTACTGGGCCGGCCCACGGTCGTGATTGACGTCCGCCGCCGCGATGGGGAACTGGTCCGGCAACTGGTAAGCTAGGTCTTGAAAAGGAGGGCCACGGCCATAGACTGTTGTTGATGCCTCCGGAACTGACCATCGTGTTCATTAACTACAACTCGGCTCGGCTGCTGGACCGTGCGCTTTCTTCGCTCCACGAAGCGGAGCCCCATCTGGCAATCGAGGCTCTGGTCGTTGACAACGCGTCGCGAGACCGGGTCGAGGTTGCGGCGATCTGCCGTCGGCACGGAGCAAGACTCTTGCAGCTTGGGCGCAACGCGGGCTATGGCTCTGCGTTCAACCGGGGGTACAGGCACGCGCGCGGCCGGTATGCGGCGGTAGCCAACCCCGACCTTGTCTTTTCTACGCCGGTAGTAACCGGGCTGCTCCGGTTTATGGACGAACACCCGGAGGCGGGCGCCGTGTCGCCGCAGCTCCGTTACCCGGACGGCACGCCTCAGCCGTCGGCACGGCGTCTTCCGCGCCTGCGCTACGTACTCGCCGGCCGGCGTTCGCCGCTGGCGCGCATCCTTCCGCGTTATGCCCCGGCGCGCGACTTCCAGTATGCCGCCGCCCATCTTGCGAAGGAACCGGTTCCGGTCGAGGCGGTCATCGGGACGTTTGTGGCATTCCGGCGTGCCGCGCTGGATGATGTCGCCGGCTTCGACGAGGGGTTCTTCATGTACGCTGAAGACATGGATATCTGCCGCCGGCTGCGCCAGTCGGGCTGGCAGGTCTATCTGGACCCGCGCTTGACCGTCGAGCACTTTTACGGAGGCGTTAGACGCCGGTTTCAGCAGTTCGGCGACTACCAGCGTCTAAAAGCCCTGATGCGCTACTTCTGCCTGGGCCGGGGCGGACCGGCCCGGCTGGTGTTGCGGGTAGCGTTCGCCGCATACCTGTTCCTGTCCGAGGCGGGCTGGCTGGTCGGGCTCCGGGAGTTCGAGTATTCCTGGCAGACCGAGGCGCGTAGAGCATGACCCGGCTCCAGCGGTTCGTCGCCACGGTCGTGCTTATCCTCGGCGACGCCGCGGCCGTGTTCGCCAGCTATGCACTTGCTTACCTGGTGCGTAACTGGTTCCAGACCGGCATACCGTACACGTTCCCGCCGGGCATGCAGATTCACACGCTGACCGAGAAGGCGTTTGTGCTGGCCGTGTATCCGTTTGTCTTTGCCTACGAAGGGCTGTACACGAAGCGGCTGGTCGCCTGGGAAGAGGCCAGGCGTTACGTGCGCGGCGTAGTCATCGCGACCGCGGCCGTTATGATACTCCTGTTCCTTTGGCGGATATGGATTGTGTCCCGCGTGGCCGTACTGCTGGCGTTGGCGTTCAGCATGGTCCTTGCGCCGGCGGTGCGCGCATTGGTCAGGCGCATTCTGGCAGCGTTCAGGCTGGGTCGCCAACAACTGGTCATACTGGGCGGCGGTCCGGCGGCCGAGCAGTTCTGCAAGGAACTGGCGCGGCACCGGGCGCTGGGATACGTCGCGGGGCAACCGATACCGCACACCGCGGGCTCCGGGGCGCTGGAGACTGCCCTGGTCGGTGTTGCTTCGCCCGATGCCGCGCTCGTTGTGGTGTCGGATTCCTTTACACCGGAGGAGATGCGGGCCGTTTTCAGGTTTGCCGAACGCCGGTTCGCGGAGATGCTGGTGGTACCGACCGAGGCTCTGCTTCAGAGCACGGCCGCGGAGGTCGAGCAGGTGGGCAGCATTCTTGTGATGAAGTACCGGTACAACCTGCTTCGGCCCCTGAATACCTTCACCAAGCGGGTGCTCGAAATGACGGGCACCGTGTTACTGCTCATTCTGCTCGCGCCGCTGCTCCTGGCGCTGGCCCTTCTGACCAAGATGTCCTCTCCGGGTCCCGTTCTGTTTCACCAGAAGCGGATCGGTCGGGACCGGCGACTGTTCGACTGCCTCAAGTTCAGAACGATGTATTGCGACGCGGAGCAGCGATTGGCGGAGATGCTGGCCGGTGACGAGAGCGTGCGTGCGGAGTGGCTGAAATATGCACGCATCACCAATGACCCCCGGGTAGCCCCGATCGGCAGGTTGCTCCGGCGCCTCAGTCTTGACGAGTGGCCCCAGCTTTGGAACGTCCTGCGCGGCGAGATGGCGCTGGTCGGGCCGCGACCGTACCTGCCGGTGGAATCGGACCGCATCGGCGAGGCGCTCGACACCATCGTGCGCGTGCGGCCGGGCATGACCGGGCTGTGGCAGGTGTCGGGCCGGACCTCTTTGCCATTCAAGGAGCGGCTTACCCTCGACGAATACTACATCCGCAACTGGTCCCTGTGGATGGACTTCTCAATCGGGCTGCGCACGCTGCGGGCGGTGGTGGGCGGGCGCGGGGCGTACTGAAGGACGATGTCAGATGCTAGATGCTAGATGTTAGAAGTCAGAACTGCCGGACCTGTCCCGCGCGCTGCATCTTGCCTTCCTGGCTGCGGGCCTGGCGGCAGACTCCTGTCCCGGGATTCGAGACCGAACTTCGCCATTGCCACTTGCCCCTTTGCCCGGTAGTATCGTGTAGCAGCAAATGGCAGCATTGTTGATCGTCTTCCTCGTGGCCGGCAGCACCGGTGGCTGGCAGGCCTATACCAACACGAATTTCGTCAGCGGCATGGTCGGCACCGATTCGGTCCTGTACCTTGCGACCAACGGCGGCGTGGTCGTGCTCGACATCGTGCCTGCGCCCGTGCTGCGACGGACGTTTGTGAACACCGATGGCCTGCCCACGAACCGGTGTCTGTGCATCGGCCGAGACGATGCGGGCGACCTCTGGGTCGGGACCGACGGCGGCGGTCTGGCCGTGATTGAGCCGGACAGCGGTCGGGTATGGCAGTACCGGCCCAATGACCTTGCCCTGCGGATTAGAACCCTGACCTGGGATGGGAACCGGCTGCTCTGCGGTTCTGACCAGGGTCTGTACGTGATTGAGACGCGCGGTACGCCCCTCGACTTCGACGACGACAGTATCGTCCGGTTCACCACGGCCCGGGTGCCGGAACTGCTGAGCGACCAGATACTCTGTGTCGCGGCCTTGGACGAGTACTGGGTGGGCACCAATCGCGGCGTCGTGGCGGTCGACCGGGGATTTACGACCTGGACGCCCTATCGTCAGCCGTTCGGCGACTCGGTGCGCGCGGTCACGATGTGGCACGACAGCCTGCTGCTTGCTACCGAGGAAGGGCTGGCGATAAGAGAGAGCACGGGGTTCCGGGCGGTCGTTGTCTTCAGCCAGCCGACCGAGGTGTACGAGCTGGCCGTGTCGGGACCCAGAATCTACCTTGCGACGCAGGCCGGGCTGTACGAGGGCGACGGAGCCGACTCGTCGCGGTTCTCGGTGATTCTCAACGAGGACGCGCGGGCCCTGCACTTCGCCGACGCGCTGTGGGTCGGGTGCGGTGGCAGCGAACTCTACGGGTCAGGTCTGCGTTATGCATTTTCGGGCCAGTCCTGGAATTCGTACTACAACAACTGCATCTGGTCCGCGGCGATTTCCGACTGCGCCATACGCCCGAGCGGCGACATCTACCTGTGCCATTACGGCTCCGGCATATCATGGGTGAACCCCGCCGGGCAGGTCTCGGTGATGTGGAGCGTGCTGCCGGTTCCCGTTCAGGTGCGGGTTGATTCCCGGGGCTGGCTGTGGTTCGCGCACTTTGCCGGCGACGGCGGGCTGGCAGCGTACAACCCCGTCGACGGCACCTGGCTGAAGGTCCAGTGGGGCACGTCTTCCAGTTGGAACATAATTGACGCCTTTGGCATTGACCAGTATGACACGAAGTGGGTCTTCAACGGCGGCGGCACGGTCGTCGCGGTTGACTCCGCGCTCAATCGGACCGTGTTCGAGGTGGCGGGTCTGGCGCCGCCGCCGGGCGGGCTCTACGAGTTTGCCTTCGACTCGCGCGGCCGGGCCTGGCTGGGCCTGACCGTCGGGCTGGTGATGATAGACTATGCCGGGACCCTGCACGACCAGACCGACGATTCCGATACGGTCCTTGCCGGCGGATTGCCGTCGTCTGAAGTCAGGTCGGTCGCGGTTGACGGCCAGGACCGGGTCTGGGTCGCGACCCCGCAGGGTGCGGCGATGTGGACCGGTTCGTCGTTCCAGGTCTTCACTACCGCGAACAGCGGCATCCTCTCGAACAACGTGTACCGGGTGCGCGTCGACGCCTCTGACCGGGTCTGGTTGCTGACCGAGGCCGGGCTGTCAATCTTCGACCAGGTCGCCCGGAACTGGACCAGCTTCACGCCCCAGAACAGCGGCCTGATTGCCAACACGCAGGGGTTTGTCGGGTTCTACTCGGCTCTGGCGCTGAGCAACGAGCTCGGGCTCGGGCTGGTCGGGACGCAGCGCGGCCTGTCGGTCTACGATTACGCGGTGGAGCCGGAAAGTACCGCCGAGCATCTGCGGGTCTATCCAAATCCGTGCATTCTGGGTGTGCACAGCGGGGTCGTGATTGACGGGTTGCCTTATGATGCGACGAGCGTGGGCGTGCGGACAATCGACGGCAGGCCGGTAGCCGAGTTGCGAGTGGAGACGGCCAGGCACGAGGCGGTCTGGCGGCCGCAGAAACAGGCGAGCGGGCTCTACCTGCTGGTGGTGTACACGCCCCGCGGTGTGCGCGTCGAGCGCGTCGCGCTGGTCAGTCGCTAGGAGTTAGCAGGTAGCAGTCGGATCGTCTCCTAACTTCTAACTCCTGCCTAGTCTGCTGATTGGCCTACGGCCGGGCCGCCCGGTGATAGGGCGCGGCCTTATGTTTAGTCTTCTCCTGTGTCGGTTCTTCCATGCACGATTCAAAGTAGCGACATTGCGAACAGCAGTCTTCGGACAGTTTGCCCTTGGCTCGACAGAACTCGTAGCCAGAGCAAGCACGACAACACATGGGTGGTGACCTCCTTTGGTAAAGTAGAAAGTGGAAAGGGGAAATGGCGAAGTCCGGACTCTGCCATTTCTACTTGTGACTTCTCCACTTGCCTTTGGCGAATCATGCTGACTTTGGTGAAGCGGGAAATGGAAAGGAGAACTGGCGAAGCCCGAACTTTGTCATTTCCACTTGTGACTTCTCCACTTTGACTGTGGCGGATCATACTGACTTGATTATTGGGCGTTGGTGAGTAGCAGGCCGAGTTCGCGTACGAGCTCAGCCGCCGTGGCAGCGCCGGCAGACGGCTGCATGGTCCTCGGGCAGACTTCGACCAGGTCGCAGCCGATAATCCTGAGGCCGGCGAGTCCGGCCAGCGACAGCGCGAGGTCCCGGTACGAACACCCGCCCGGCTGGGGCGTCTGCACGTCCGGCATCGCGCCCGGGTCAAGCACGTCGATGTCCAGGGTCACGTAGACCGGTCGGTTGCCGATTGCGGCCCGGACCCGCTCGACCGGCGCAAGCACATCGAACGGAAACAGGTTCGGCTCCGACATCTCCGCCGGCTCCGAGAAGGAGCGGATGCCGAGTTGGAACAGCCGGTCGCGTGGTAACGTGTCCAGCACGCGCGCCATCGCCGTCGCATGGCAGACCCGCTCGCCGAGGAAATCCTGGCGCAGGTCGGAGTGGGCGTCATACTGAATCACACACAGGTCGGGAAAGCGCTGAGCCAGTTCGGCCACGATTGGCGGGGTGATGGTATGCTCACCGCCGATGGCAAGCTGCCTTGCGCCCCCGGCGAAGTTCTTGCCGGTCGTGGCAGCAATGAGCTCCAGCGGAGCGGCCGCAGTTGGGTAGGTGAATGTGAGATTGCCGGCATCGTGGACCTGGATGTCCGAGATGTCACGTTTCTGGTAGGGGCTGAACGACTCGATATTATCCGCGGCCATGCGGGTCACGTCCGGGCCGAACCGCGCGCCGGGGATGAAGGAACTTGTTCGGTCAAGCGGCATCCCGACGATGATGACGCGGGCATCGGCGGCGCTTGCCATTGCGTAGTAGAAGGCCATGCGGTGAAGCCAGCTTAGCGGGCACGCTCTCAAAGTCAAGCAAGTGGCGACGCAGGCGGGTTATCCCAGAGCCGTTTCGGCTTTGCAGCGCGCGCGGCGTGACGGCTCGGCCTCCAGCCGCCGGGGTGCCCGGTGTGCGTCACGAGCGAAGCGTCAGGCTATTCGGGCGGTCGCGGAGGGACCGGGCGTTTGAGCACGTCGATGTGCCTGATGCCCGCGGGCAGCCAGGCTTTCACCGGGTACACTTTGAGCACGTCATATCCCGGCAGGACGTCGAAGGAAATCACGTACTCATCGTCCTTGACCCACCAAGAGCTCTTGCTCGGCGTACGGACGTAGTCTTCCGAGTAGGTGTACAGGCCATTGAACTCGAAGCCACCGTCCAGCCGGTCCGCGGGCACTGCGAGGTCGGTCGTAAGGCGTGTGATTGCCTGCCATCTGGTTCTGTTCCAACTCATGTAGTCGTGGACCGCGCTGACCGAGAACGCGGCATAAACGAGCAGGGCGGTGAACGCGGCAATCATTGCGCTCTTCGCGGGCGGGTTCTTGCAGAGCTCCACTGACGCGGGAACGACCAGCAGGGGAAGGTACAGGAGCATGTAGCGGTCGAACTGATGCACCAGCGAAAGGGAGACCAGACACAGTCCGGCGAATGACAGGCAGACCGTCGACAGCCAGGACGAACGGACGTTCCGTACGGACCGCACCAGCATCTCAAGCAGCAGTGCCCCGCCGACCAGCGCCAGCATACCCAGCACGGCCTTCGACCCCGCTCCCCCTGCGAAGGCGGCAAAGCGTTCCGTATGCGCAAGCGTGAAAGGTCCGACCCCGCGGTCCGACAGGATGTTGCCCGGAAAGTCAACGTGGAGCAGCCGGGTCAGCCCCAGCAGAGCGGCGGACACCGCGAGCAGCGCGAGGAGGCGTTTCCTTGGTGTGCCGGCGATGAAGAGCAGGCCGAGCGGGAGAGTGAAGAGGCCCAGATAGGTGTAGGTGATGAGCAGGGAGCCGACGACTTGTCTGACGACACCCGGGAGTCCGGACGCGGATACGGACCGCACTTGTGCCCATTGGGCGTAGTAGCCGGTCGGCAGCCGTCCGGTCGTAGTGAGCCAGCGGGTGTACGCGACAAACGAGACGACGGTCAGCAGGAGGAATCCCAAAGGGAGCAGGGCTTCGCGCACGCTGACACGGCGGCTGGACAGATAGCCGATGCCAAAGGCGACCGGAATCAACACGCCGGTCTGTCTTAGGAGCGTGGCCAGCACTGCGAGGCACACTCCCAGTGCCTGTAGCCACTTGCTCCCGCGGTCGGTGCCGCGGACCAGCAACAGGATTGAGCCCAGCGTGAAGGCAATGAACGGAACGTCGGTCATGAACGTATGGGACAGGTTAAGATACACCGGGTTGAAGAGCAGGCACAGCGGCCCGACCAGGAGGACCTCACGGCGGCGCTCCCAGTCGGACCACGTAAGCCACAACAGCAGCAGGAGTCCCGCCAGCGACAGGACGAGGGTTGACAATCGAAGCGCGGTGAAGGAGAAACCGGCAGGAAGCGAAAAGAGCGCGCCCCACAGCACTTGTGTCAGCAGCGGCATGGACGTCCAGTTGGTAAGACGGTATTCGTGGTTCCGGACGAGGTTCTGAACGGCCTGGCCGTACGACCAGTCATCGTTCAGCGGGAAGTTGCCCAGCGGGTTCGTGAGCACAAGCGCGGCCAGGAATGCGAACACCAGGATGAGAACTGGACGGGCAGCTTCTGCCCGGTTCGGCCGTCCGATGGCGGTCATTTCCGGGCCTGACGTGATAATTGCGGGATACGGTGGCGCATGACCTTTCTCACTTCCGTCAAAGTCGGCGGTCGGATTCCATCGCGGGATTCTAGGCGTCCGCCCAGGCAGAGTCAAGCTGAGTGTTCAGTAGTCAGTTGTCAGTAGTCAGGGCCCCGGACCGCACGCCAGTTTGCAGCTTGCAGGTTGTAGTTTGCAGTGTCAGATGCTGGTTTCGTTCCTGACGGCCCTGACATCTGTGTTATCTGTACTACAA
>CAIVTL010000703.1 GCA_903908785.1 Caldifarciminota bacterium
GTCCGGATTGGCAAAGCTCAGCAGCGCTACCTCGCTACCCAGCGTGAGCACGACCAGCGTGTCCTTACCCGTGACTTCCGCCGCCGGCCCGCGACCCCACTTCGAGACCAGTCTTAGGCCGGAGTCGCTCGTCGGGCCGCCCGCGTATCCGGGCAACTCGATTCCCCGGTGGTACAGCCATTCCAGCCTGACCTTCGGCGGCATGGTCCTCAGCGAGTCTATCAGCGCCCGGTCGTCCATCAGTGGCCGCCCCGCGACGGCAATCGCCGTCAACCCAACGCCCAGCAGCGCCAATGCCAATCTGTTCACAACAGAATTCTAGTCCGAATCATCCCCGCGTCAAACGACATTCGGATTCGTGTCGCAGTAGGCGAACGAGATCGGCTGGCCGCTTTGCCGGCTCACGACGACCTTGTAGGTCCGGCCACGGACGGGCTTGACCGGACCGGGGTCCAAATCGAAGTTGAGCCAACTCCACATCTGGGTCGCCTGCTTGTTGGCTTTCGACGCAATCAGCGCGTCGGTCGCCGAGTCCTTCACCTCGACCTTGTAAGTCCCGCCGTCAAACGTATCCCCAATCCAAACGGAAACCGCCGATAGCGAATCGAGCGTGTTCCGATAGAATTGGGAGACGCCAACATAGCCAGGCGTCTGTGTGCCGATGCAGTTACGATAGGGCACTACATCGTAGCTTTTCGACAGCGGGAATGCCACTGCCGTCAGGCACAGAAACAGCATTGCTGCTCGGTGCATGAGTTACCTCCTTACTGTTTTGACTACCTTCACGATACTGCTCCCTTTGTCCGTCTCGAACCGCAGCAGGTAGACCCCTCCGGGAGCACTAGACAGGTCAATGCTCCTGCTGCCGTTGAAACCTGACGTCACGGCGTACTGAGCGCCCGTTGCGTCGTACACGGTGACACGCCCCCGCCACGGTTCCGCGTCATTCGTCAGGAACCGAACCCAACCGGTGGTTACCGTCGGCGTAACCATGACCTGTCCTACCATCGGGCGCTTCGCCTCCTCCGAGATGCCGGTTTCAAGCGTTTCGTGGATGCAGACTCCGCCGTCGGTACAGCACGTGTAGATGTACGGCGGCGCGTAGATGACCCGCCGAATCCACGACGGCGGCACCCAGCGGTCGGGCAGTCGGCGGAGATTACACGGGTCAGCGACGCTGACAAACGCCATTTCCCAACCCGCGCAATAGGCGATTGTATCCACAACCACGACGTCGTGCATGGTCCGCGGCACGATGACTGAGTCGAGCACGTAGGGAGCAGCAGGATTCGCGATGCTGAGGCTGAGGAGCACATCGTCAGTGTCGTTAGAGTAGGTTACTGCATAGAGCACGGTGTCTTGCATGTCGATTCCCGTGACCAGTCTCGGCCAATTCGCCACAAGACGCGGGTTGTCTGGGCGCGCCACACTCAGCACGAGGACTCCGCCGAAGTCTGCGACGTAGGCGAACGTATCGGAGAGAATCACTTCCCGCGACCGCTCCGGCAGTCCGCACGTCCCCACGACCTGCGGCTCACGCGGCCGGGCGACGTTGATGACGTTGAACTGATAGTTCAGGGCTGCGTAGACGAAGCTGTCGCGTACAACCATGGCTTGTGGCTCGGTTGGAATGCTGCACGCGCCAGCCATCAGTGGATGCGCCGGGTCCGAAACATCCACGCTCCGAAACCACGGCCGGGACAACCCCATGAAGGCGAAGCTGTCTTTCACCGCGACCGAAGGACAGCGCACTCCGCTGGACAGGCTGTCCATGCCGCCGAGCGCCGTGGGACGCGTCGGGTCGCTGATGTCCAGAATCCTCATGCCCGCCAGAAGGTCTGCCACGTAGGCCAAGCTCCCTTCCACTCGGATGTCGCTTGCCTCATCGGCAGCGTACTGCTGCGTGTCCATCGCTGGAGCTGCGGGGTTCCTGATGTCAACGGACACCAGCCCTTCGTAGTAGTCTGCAACCAGTGCCGCATTTAGCGCCGGCACTACCGCAACGCCGTATTCCCATCCGGGCAGTGAAACCGAGCCGACACGGTGGGGCGTCGCCGGATTCACGACATCTATCACGTCGAACGAAGGCGTGTAAACAACCGTGTCGCAGGTCGGCGGCAGGCAGAGAGAGGCTGCACCGACGCCGGCTAGGCTCCCGACCGGAACCGGCGATGCCGCGTGCTTGACGTTGTAGACCCGGAAGGTCGAGTCGTACGTCCCGAAGTAGAGCAACGTATCCTGCACCCAGATGGAGAGAACGTCATAGCCCAGTGTTGCGACCCGGTGTGGCGCGGCAGGATTGGTCACGTCTAGGATGAATAGGCCGGCCTGGTGGCCGAGGTAGGCGTGACCGCCCGCCACGAACATGACGAACCCCGAGTCAGCGCAGGCACCTAAAGGCTGAGGACTGGACGGGTTTGCCACCGAGAAGATGCGTAGCGAGTCACGGCTGCTGGTGTAGAGCAGCGTATCCACTACGAAGAAGTCGTATATCAGGGGCTGGCTGAGCCAGTTGAGCAGAACCGGGTTGCTCAGACTGCTGATGTCGTAGCACTCGACCCCGCCGCTGTTGACGTAGAGCAGGGTGTCCCTGACCTGGCATCTGCCGGTCAGTCCATGCGAGTTGATGTCGGAAAGTAGGTCGAGCCGGAGAGAATCCTGACTCTGGAACCGGATGACGCTGACGCCGGAGCCTCTGGAGAGGAAGACGATGGTGTCATCGGCCGTGGCCCTGACGTCAACCCAAGTGGATGGGCCATAGCTCCAACGTCCGGCGCATCGTAATCCGCTGTCCCCCGTTGGCGTAAGGTCGCGCATGTACGGGTCCGGCAGCCCGCGTCTCGCCAGCCATCGTACCTGCTCCCATCTCGGCATCGTCCGTAGCGAGTCACGGACCAACATCTGGTCCATCATGCCCGCGTCGACCAACTGCACCAGCGCTGCGAGCATCACGCCAAGCCGTGTCAGGTTCAAGCAGAACTCCTA
>CAIVTL010000704.1 GCA_903908785.1 Caldifarciminota bacterium
GTTCATGTACTCCAGAATCGCCCTTAGACGTTGCTGGCCATCGACGACTTCGTATACGGTCTTCCGTGCCACCCCGCTTCCGCGCGACACGATATTGAGGTAGACCTGAGGAATCGGGCAGCCGGATATCAGACTGTCTATCAGGAAGCACTTCTGGCCGATTGACCAGATTGGGTTCCGTTGGTACTTGGGGTCCAGCAGAAGTGTGTCCTTCTTGTACTCACCGTAGAACCAACTGAGGGCCTGTGTGTTCGGTCTCGGGGTTTCCGGCATCATACCTCCTCTAGTAGTCTCAGGGGCATTGGGTGCACTGACCCTTGGCAACGAGGAAGTCGAGTGCTCGTATGGAGATTCGTGGGCATCCTACTGGATTCCCATGGAGTCAAGGCCACATGCGGCTTGGATTGCACTCGGACATTATGGAGAATCGGGCCGGAATGTCAACTGCGCGGGCGGGCGGTTCAATCGAGGTTCGTCACACCGAACAGGGCGGCGGAGATGTCCCGGGTTGTTCCGCTTTGTTGCGCTTCGACGTGGAATGCGCCGTCCAAACCGCTAGCCCTTTCGCGACCTGTCCAGCAGCAGCGCCGGGAGGTTCGGTACCAGCCAGCGGACGAAATCGCGGTAGCTCGACCTGCGCGCCGGGACCTCGAGAAACCGCTCCACTGCGGCTGGACTGCGGACAAATGCCCGGATGACTACGCTGGGTGAGAAGTGGAGCAGGCGCGCCAGCAGCAGCGAGTACCGCAGGTCCTCTCCGAACTCAGCCTCACAACGCAGGGCGTATTCACCGACGCAATTCGTCTCGCGCGGCTGACTCAGAGCTTCGGCAACGTTCGTAGCCGCGATCTGGCCCGATCTAATCGCATAGGCGATACCCTCACCCGAGAACGAGTCGACAAAGCCCGCGGCATCACCGGCAAGGAGAACGCGACGGGTTGTGAGTCGCCGCTTGATGCCGCCGACCGGTATGAGGTGACCCCGGAGTCGGTACTTGCCACGAAATCCCTGCCGCGCGAGGAAGTCAATCATGACCGCTTTGGGATTCGCCATGTCCCGGGCCAGCCCACCGATCCCGACCGAGAAGTAGTCGGCATGAGGGAAAACCCAACCGTACCCCATCCTAGCCACGCCGAAGTGAACGGCAATGGCTTCGTGGATGTGGCGGTCGATAGATGTCTCGTCTGCTGGCACCTCCGTCACGACGCACACCCCGTACTGGCTCCTACTGTCGCGCCGCCTGACCAAGTACTTAAGCCCGCCGTGCGCGCCCTCGGCGACAATCACGTATGGCGCGCGGTAGGCTTGGGCATTCGTCTGAACCTGAACGTGACCAGCCGACTCAACGAGATTGGTCACGCGCACTCCGGTCATTACCGCGATGCCCGTTTCGGCAGACATACGTAGCAGGTGGTCATCAAACGAGCTTCTTGTTACCAGCATCGCTATGCGGTGGTCCTTGCGGCGTTCGGTTCTTTCGTCGCCATAGCATATCCGCGCTCCGTATATTGACCGCTCGATGACGTCTGGGGGCAGGTCGAACCCAAGATATGAAGCCGCACGCAGAGAGAGCGCCCCACCGCAGGCCTTGTAGCGGGGAAAAGCCTGCCGTTCCAGCACGAGAGTCTGCAGGCCTAGCGATCCGGCGGTGCGTGCGGCCGAGGACCCGGCCGGACCAGCGCCAACGATTATCAGGTCGTACACCTACCGCAGCCAGTGTGGGATGACTATCTGAAGGACGGTGATGCCGATTGGCAGCAGTAACGATGTCGCAAGCTCGACGATTACTTTGAAGTCCCATGGATAGTTCTTGATCTCAAGGATCTTCAAATGGTTGAAATAGTAGTGCATAAGGACATCAAGGACCTTCTTGATGTTCAGGTCCGGGCCGTTACGCAACTCGGAGGTCATCGCGTTTAGCCGTGCCCAGGACTCGAGTGTGACTCGTTCCTTCTCCCGATCTACGAACTTCTTGATCTCGGTCACTGGCGCGATGAAACTGACTAGCGTTGTCAGCATGAAGCATCCGATCAGAATGTAGACCATCCCGTTCAAGGCCGGCGAGCCCTGCCCCATCTTCGCGACCACCTCGAAAGCCAAGGGAAGCACCAGCGCGCCGGTGGAGAACAGCAAAGCGCCTCTTACGCTGAAACGACCGAAGGCGCTGAAACCGCCAAACTTGTCTGGATGGTAAGGGTTGAATGACAGCCCTACACAGCAGACGTTGCGCATCATGGTGACAAGTACATACACACCGTAGAAGCCGATGGCGGAGAGAAGGGAGAGCAGGAAAAACGTACCCGTGCTCCACGCCCTGACCAACAACGGCGCACCGCGGTAGATTGTCACCTCAACCACCGACGTTGTTGCCAGCGCCCATGGTACGGCGAACACCAAGTATCGGGGCGATTGCATGCGTGCGAGCTCTCTCTGCCGGACTGCCCGCCACGCGTCCTCTGTCGCGAACAGACCACGATGCGACCTGAAGAATCCGTCCACCAGCAGAAAAGCACGCTGGATCAGATCGGGGGCCAGCGCGAGCCAGAGAAGCGCGCCGACGACACCGGGCGTGAAGACGCGAAACCCGGTCCGCCACTGAACCAGCACGGCGAGGACGACGAGCGGCACCGCGAACAGCAACGCTGATGCCACGAGTGGCATACCCAGGGCATTTGATAGCCCCTGCTGCCATTTCAGTACCCACAAAGTCACTGCGGACTGCCGCTCGGGAACGTCTGTCATCGATGCTCCTTACACGCCTACTTCACTGCGTTCGGGGGAAACCCGGGACGCTTTCCATATTTCCGGTCTTCGTCAAAACTGGGCGGGTTTCTAATACGTCGCGGGATTGTCAGATGCTCTCATCGAAGTAGTCGGTGTCGATCTTCTTCACTGGATAAAGAGAGACCGTCGAGACTCCAACGTCGTGCTCCACCATCAGATGGGATAGCTGCTCTCCGTCAATCAGGACTATCTTGCTTCCGATTTGAGAGACGTAGGTTCGAGCATCATCAGTGAATCTGGAAGTTGTGATGAAAATGCCCTTGCTCGCCTTCTGCGCCTGTAGCGCTCCGGCGAACTGCATGACGTCCGGTCTGCCAACGGAGTTGGTGTCCCATCGCTTCGCTTGAATGTAGACAACGTCGAGCCCAAGCTTGTCTTCTTTGATTATGCCGTCGATGCCTCCATCCCCGCTCTTGCCAATGGCCTTGCCTGCGTCGGCGCGTGAACCGCCGTAGCCCATCTTCACGAGAAGTTCGACAACGACCCGCTCGAAGAAGGACGGAGTTGACTTCTTGAGTCTTGCGAGCAATTCGTCAATCAGTTCATCGCGGAGGTTCTCGTAGGCAGCTTCCAGAGCTTCGGAAGGCGTGTCGGTTGACGCATCTGGAGTTTCTCCTTGAGCATTCACTTTCGCTCCGCTGCGCGTTCCCTTGAGCCCCTGGAACGCAAGAAACTCGGGGTACTGCTTGAGGAGTTTCACGTCGATAGTCGCGGGCTTCTTCTGAAGGAGTTCATGCCCCCGCTGAGTGATTCGATAGTAGCCTCTGCGGGTCGGCTCCAATAGTCCGGCTTTCTTCATGTAGGTCGCAGCCCATCCCACCCGGTTTACGAACGTGCGTTGGACCCCGCTCGGAAGCATCTCCTTGAGGTCATCCGCGGTAAGGCCCAGCTTGACCGCAAGCGCCTCGACCGCATCGTCCGTGGAGATTTCCGTCTTTCGCTCTTCCGCAAACCTGAGCAGAGGCAACATCACACTCTGATAGTCTGGTACGGCCACGGCATCTCCTTCCTCAGTCCAGGCAGGACGCATCCCACACTTCCAGCTTTCGTCAAGGTCGAGGGCTCGAATTCCACTGCCGAATTATCGGCGGGCGGCGCTGAAAGTCAAGCAAGCAACGGGTGCGGCGGGCGCGGACGGCTAGCGCTTGCGGGTGGCGGGCGAGAACAAGAGTGAGGAATGAGGAGTGAAGATGGAGGATGGAGGACGGAAGAGGGAGGAGGGAGGAGGGA
>CAIVTL010000705.1 GCA_903908785.1 Caldifarciminota bacterium
CCCTCAGTGGTACATCGGATGGTCGGCACGCAGTTTTCGAAGGAACAGGCGGGCCCCAGCCGCGTCGCCGAAACCCTCGCCGACGATAACGTACCCGCCATCAGCACTCTGAACCGCGCCGTTAGCCTCCGTGCCTCCGCCTGCCCCGAAGATAGACGACCACAAGATGGAGCCGACCGAGTCAGTTCTTACAGCCCACGCTTGGTCGCCGCCTTGGTCACCTGTCCATGTGAATCCGCCCAAGAAGTATCCTTGGTCAGCAGCTTGAACGACGCAGTCCGCGCGCTCGCTTCCGGAAGAGTTGTCGTACTTCCTGTACCACGTGAGGTTCCCGAGGGAGTCCACCTTCGCCAAATACATGTCGAGGCGGAAACTGTTCGTGTCCTCGACAGCGCCACCGACGACGGCGTACCCCCCATCTGATGTGCACCAGAGGTCTCGTCCGTCGCCGAGCTTGACGTTCTGGTAGGTTCGCGACCACAGGACTGTGCCGCCTGAATCTGTCTTGACCAATCGCAGACCTAGCCCGCCGTCCCCGCTGCAGAGGACGTAGCAGTCGTCGTTCGTGCGACGAACTGCGACCGGTGTTGTCTCGTCCACGTCCGCAGGAATGACCGTACGCCATCGGCGTGTGCCGTCGGGATTCACCCTAACTACATAGTATCCCGCAGTTGCCCCAACGTCCCCCATGGGGCCGGGCTCGAGAACACCGGCCATGACGTACGTGCCGTCGCCTACCTGCTGCATCGACCTTGCGTGCGTGATGAAGGAATCTCGCGAGAAGAACGAACTCCGCCACAACTCGTTGCCGGCTGTGTCCAGTCTCAGTAGGCCCGCTCCGGACCCCAACAGGCTGGCAGCAGCGTACCCACCGCCCACCACTTCCTGTACCGAGCTGATTGTCCCCACTCCGCCTTGCGCGAAGAAGCGTTCCCACTGCAGGGTCCCGTCGCTGTCTGTCTTGACGACATAAGCACCGGATATGAGCCCGGAGTCGCGTCGTCCCGCCGCCACATAGCCGCCGTCGGCCGTACGCGCGACGGCGTATCCAGCCGCCGGTTTGTCTCCTCCAAACGTCCTCGTCCACTCCAACGGCTGGCCGCCGGGTTGGACGACGCGGACTTGTTTGCTGGCTGCGTCGTTGGTCGAGTCGTTGTCCGGGGTGAGGAGCGTACAGCGGGCGGTTGTGGTTCCCAGCGGTTGAGCCTGCCAGGACGGGAACGTGACGTTGATTGCTCCACCGGCTGGAATCACGGTGTCTACCGTGTCGTCGTAGGTGGAGCCTATCCGCATCCGGACCGAGACCGATTCCGACTGGTTTGCCTCAGCAGCATGAACCAGCGCGGTTGGCACGGCTTCGGAGTCCAGCAGCACCGTATCCGGCGGCGAGGTAATGCTGACCACCGAGAAGTCCGAGCCCTGCGGGTAGACCGTAATCGGGATGCGATTCGTGTCGTTGAATGGGAAGCTGTCATGGACCATGAGCGAGCAGCGGTACTGAAACGTTCCGACCGACTCGGCCTGCCACTGCTTGAACTGGTACGTGACGTGCGCGCCCGGAGGGACCAGCGTTCTGGCCGTGTCGGTGAGGGACGCGCCAATCCACACCTTGGCCGTAACTGATTCCGGCTGCGGGTTACCGTCTAAGGCGTGGACGGTAACGACCGGCGTCACCGCGTCGTTGATGTGGACGACCGGTGGCAGAGTGCCCATCGCCTCCGCGCCAAAGTCCACCAGCCTTTCGAGCACGGTCATGCTCCGGTTGAGCGTGTCGTTGGCCGGCACGCTGTCCTGGACCAGAAGCGAGCATCGTACCAGGAAGGTTCCTAGCGTGTCGCCGTGCCATGACTTGAAGAGGTACGTGACACTTGCGCCGGGGAGGAGTATCGTGCTGACCGAGTCGACGTAGGACGAGCCAATCCGCAGCCTTGCCCCAACCGTCTCCGGCCCCGGGTTGCTGTCGTCGGCATGGATGATTGCGGTCGGCACCATGCTGTCGCCGCGACGGACCATGGATGGCAGAACCATCACTGTGGCGGCAAAGTCCCTCCTTTGGGCAAGGACGGTGACAACCTTGCTCACCGTATCGTTGGCCGGGTTGGAATCGGACGTCAGGAGCGAACACCGCGCCGTGACCGTCCCGAGCGAGTCCGCGTGCCACTGGGCCGTGCTCGGGAACTGAAGCAGGCGGTTCTCGCCGGGGGCGAGGGTGGCCTGGGCTCGCTGTGAGTAGGACGCGCCGATGCGCAGGCGGGCCTTGACCAGTTGTGTGTCCGGGTTGGCTGAGTCCGCGTGGAGCGCCACTACGGGTACCCACGAGGAGTTCTGCCGCACCGTATCCGGCGGCGTCACGATGGACAGGACCGCGAAGTCCGAGCCGACGACGACCGGCGGCAGGACGAGCATACCGGCGAGGAACAGGACTGCTGCTTTCACGGGTGCCTCCTCAAACGGGGCAGATTCGGGAATGGCCGTTCGTGCGCAAGCGCGCACGTGCGGGACTCGGCCCGATTGTCGGAAATCGAACTGCGGTCGGATGGACTACCAACATTCACTCGTATCATCGTCTTGCCTCCGTAATCGGACGATACTCGGTATTGTGATGCTGTTTCATGCGGCGGTTACCCTTGACCGCCGCGCCGGCACCATCGGGGTCATTCTCTACCATTCCGCCCCCGTTGTCAAGCAGAGACGGAATACCCGCCCCGGCTACGTCACGGTGGATGCTACCTTACCAGCAGCATCCGTTTCTGCGCAATCTTGCCGTTGGCCTTCAGCACGTAGAAGTAGGTCCCGGCCGGTACGCTCCGACCGCGGACGTCGGCGCCGCTCCAGCGAACCGAGTAGAAACCCGGTTTCTGCTCGCACCCGACCAGCATCCAACATCTCATCCGCCATATTGCACTTCATTGTTGAACCTGCGCGGGATGGGGAAAAGAACTGAGGAAATAGCGGGGAGTGGACCTGGGACATAACTTCTGTGTTATCCATAGGTTGATGCCTGACGCAAGTCAGGTAGTCCGCATATAGGGGTCGCCCTTGGGGCAACGTCTTGGGACGCGGCGCGACACCAACCTGAACAGGCAATGACCGGTTCCCGAAACCAGACGTCGAGCGCAACGACAACGGGTTCGACCTCTCGAACGGCTTCTGGAACAAGATGAGGTTAAGGTTGAGGTTCGGGAAACGGTTAAGGTTCAGGTTAAGGTTAAGATCGAAGGCGAGATTCAGGAGCAGACACACGTGCCGACGCAGGTCGCGATACAGTCCAACGTACGTTCTGACGAACAGCGAGATGTACTTCGAGAAATACAGCGCCCGCTTGGAGCGGGAAACACCAAATACCAACATGGAGGACAAATCCTAAACTCCAAACTCTAAACCCCAAGGCCCGCGAGGCGCGGGAAATCTCAAGTCCCAAGCACCCAATCCCAAACAAATCTCAATGTCTCAATGACTCAAACTCAGGGCCTCCGTGTCCTGGTGCCCTTGTTCGCACTTTGCCATTTCCCCTTTCCCCTTGGCGCTCTTGGCGGTTCGACTTCGGTTTCCGGGTCTGCGCCCAGGCATTGACTGACCGGCCGCGGCGACTAGAATACGTGGTGCGCAAGCTCAAAGTGTCAACCCGGGACCTGCTCTTCGCCATGGAGAATCGCGTGCCGGGAACGACACACTACCTCAACACCGAGACCGGCGAGGTAACTCCCGTGTTCGGCTACAATCGGGACCAGATTCTGGCCGAGGTCCGGGAGTTTCCGAAACGCTACGTGCGACTCCCGCCGCAGTCCGGCCGCTCGGGCTACAACGCGATGGTCGAGTTCTGCCGCACGGTCAGCCGGCCGGAACTCCGCTCGCAGCTTGAGGCCGCGCTGGACGGGCCGGGCGTATACCGGCGGTTTCGCGCCGCTATCAAGGACGAGCCGCGCGAGTTCACCCGCTGGCAGCAGTTCCGCGGCGAAAAAGTGGCCGGTCACCTGCGCCAGCGCCTCGAAGCCGACGGCATCGCCATCGAGCTTATTCCGGATAACGATTAAGACTCCAAACTCTAAACTCTAAACTCCAAAGCCCGCGCGGGCCGCGGCAACCCCAGGACACGGGTAAGCACCAAGCACCAAAACCCGCATGGCGGGAAATCACAAACCCCAAACACCAAATCCCAAACCCAAGGCCGGAACCTGTACTACAAGCGTGCAGGATCATCGTTTTCGCGACGTTATTTCTCTCTGCCGCCTCTGTCCTGAGGCCATCGGGGTCCTGAAGACCGTCGTCAAGTGCCACCCCCGGCGACGCAAGACTCGGGTTCGGGTCGGGACTCAATCTGTGTTCATCCGTGTTCATCTGTGGTTCCA
>CAIVTL010000706.1 GCA_903908785.1 Caldifarciminota bacterium
CCAAGTTCACCATGCTGCTGAGCTCCGTGGGCGGCAAGATGCCGCTGCCGACGGCGGTCCTGCTCATGTTCACCCATTTCATGCAGAAGTTCTGGTACGTCATCGTCCTGCTCTTGAGCGGCGTCGCGGTCCTGTTCTACCTGTTCATCCGCACGCCCGCCGGGAAACTCTGGTGGGACCGGCTGTCGATTCGGATACCGATCTTCGGGCCGATTCTATACAAGATGGCGCTCTCGCGCTTCGCCCGCATGTTCGAAACCCTGGACCGAACCGGCCTGCCCATTCTGCGCAGCCTGGGCCTGGTTGCCAAGACCGTCGGCAACGTCTATATCGGCGGCGCGGTTGACAAGCTGGCCGAGTCGGTGCGCCGCGGGCGCGGCCTGGCTGCCCCGATGCGGGAAATCGGCGTCTTCCCGACGATGGTGGTCCAGATGGTGGCGACCGGCGAGGAGTCCGGCGCGCTGGACGACATGCTCAAGCAGGTCTCGGACTACTACGACCAGGAAGTCGAGTACGCGGTCAAGAACCTGACCGCCATGATCGAGCCGATAATGATTCTGTTCATGGGCGTCGGCGCCATATTCCTGATTATCGCCATCCTCATGCCGTACATGACCATCCTGTCCAACTTCGGCTCCGGCGGCGGCTACAACTCGAAGTAGCTCAAAAAGACCGCAGACTCTTACTGACCGCCTCATCGAGGTTCTCGATGACGGCGGTCAGCAGTTTCACGGTCGCGTCGTAGTCCGCGGCGGAAACAATGCCGGTATGGGCGTGGATATAGCGGGTCGGCCAGCCGATAGCGAGCGAAGGGACGCCGCTGCGGTGGGTGTGAATCACGCCGGTATCGTACCCGCCGCGCACGGTCGTCAGGTGATACCGGATGCCGTTCTTCTCCGCCAGGTCAATCACGAAGTCGCGCAGCCGGGTGTTCGGAATCATCGTACTATCATGGACCAGGATGGCCGCGCCGTTGCCCAGCCGCTCGGGCAGGTCCTTGCGCGCCCGGTCCGGATGCTCATAGCAGAGCGAGACGTCAAGCGCCAGCGCCACGTCCGGCCGCACCACCTCGGCCGCGGTCCGCGCGCCGCGCAGGCCCACTTCCTCCTGCACGCTGCCCACGAAGAACGCCGCGTTCGGATGCGGCCTGCCTGCGAGCGCCCGGGCCGCCTCAATGACGATGCCGCAGCCGCCCCGGTCGTCCCACGCCTTGGCCATCATCAGGTTATCGGCCATCTCGACATACGGCGACACCGGCACAATCGGGTCGCCGGGCCGGACCCCGAGCTTCTCGGTCACGCTGAAACCCTCGCAGCACCCCACGTCGATGAACATCCGGTCGATATCGGGCAACTGCTTCCGCTCTTCCTCGGTGAGTTCGTGGGGCGGTTTCGAGCCAATCACGCCCGGGAAGTCGCCCTGGCGCGTCCGCACCAGCACCCGCTGGCCGAGGAGCACCTGCGGCCACCACCCGCCAATCGGCAGGAACTTGATGTACCCGTCGCCGGTCACCGACCTGACCATGAACCCAACCTCGTCCATGTGCGACGATACCATAATGCGCGGCCCGTCGGACCCGCCCGCCAGTCGGCTGACAACACTGCCCAGCCCGTCGCGGGTCACCTCACCGGCCTTGCCCAGCTCGCGAATCATGATGTTTGCGGGCTCGCCCTCGAAACCGGACGGCCCGAACGCCTCGGTCAGCTCACGCAGAAGCTTCCTGTCAGCCACATCTGCCTCCAATCAAGGTTAGTGTTCTAGTGGTCAAGTGTTCAAGCGATGCAACCACTCCGAGTCGGGTCCGGCACTGGGCCACTGGATCACTAGACCCCTTGGCCACTTGCTGCTACACGTCCAGGTTCTCTACCGACGCCGCATTCTTCTCGATGAACACGCGGCGCGGCTCGACCTCGTCGCCCATCAGCATCCGGAACACCGCGTCGGCCTCAGTCGCGTCTTCCATGGCCACGCGCTTGAGTGTCCGCTTCTCCGGGTTCATCGTCGTCTCCCAGAGTTGCTCCGGGTTCATCTCGCCGAGACCCTTGTAACGCTGGATGTCGAACTGCGTGCCCTTGTTCTTCCCGGAGAGGACCGTCAGTTCCTCGTCGCTGTACAGGTAGTTCTCCACCTTGCCCTGCTTCACCTTGTACAACGGCGGCTGGGCGATATAGATGTAGCCCGCCTCAATCAACGGCTGCATGAACCGGTAGAAGAACGTCAGGAGCAGAATCCGGATGTGGGAGCCGTCAACGTCCGCGTCGGTCATGATGACAATCTTGTGATACCGCGCCTTCTCCGCGTTGAAGTCCTCCTCGCCGATGCCGGCGCCGACCGCGGAGATGAGGGTACGAATCTCATTGTTCGAGAGTATCTTGTTCAGATTCGCCTTCTCGACGTTCAGAATCTTGCCCCGCAGGGGTAGTATCGCCTGGTACCGGCGGTCCCGCCCCTGCTTGGCCGAGCCGCCGGCGGAATCGCCCTCGACAATGTAGAGCTCGCTCTCGGCCGGGTCCTCGGACGCGCAGTCCGCGAGCTTCCCGGGCAGGCTGTCGGACTCCAGAAGCGACCGGCGCCGCGTCAGGTCCCGCGCCTTCCGCGCCGCCATCCGCGCCTTGGCCGCGGTAATCACCTTCTCGACAATCCGGTTCGCGAAGCGCGGGTTCTCCTCGAAAAACTGGGCCAGCTTCTCATTCACCACGGTCTCGACCACGCTCTTCGCCTCGCCGTTGCCGAGCTTGGTCTTGGTCTGGCCCTCGAACTGCGGGTCGCCGATCTTAATGGAAACCACCGCGGTCAGCCCCTCGCGGGTGTCCTCGCCGGTCAGCTCGTCCCCTTCCTTCAGGGCGTTGGACTTGCGCGCATACTCGCCGAGCGTGCGGGTGAGAGCCGACTTGAACCCGGAAAGGTGGGTGCCGCCCTCGTGGGTGTTGATGGTATTCGCGAACGAGAAGATCGACTCAACGTAGCCGTCGTTGTACTCGAACGCCACGTCGACGTGCATGCCGTTGCGGTCTTCCTCAATCATTACCGGCTTGTGCAGCGCGATCCGGCCGGTATCGAGGAACTTCACGAAATCGGCCAGCCCGTTCGGGTAGTGGAACGTCTCGGC
>CAIVTL010000707.1 GCA_903908785.1 Caldifarciminota bacterium
ATCTGATCTCGCATCGAGTTCGAGACCTCAAGAGAAAACTGGCCAGGTTCATCTTGCGTAAGCGTGTTCGGTGCTTGGATTTCACCATCATTTCAAGCAACTGCTGGGGTAGCAGGATCTATGACGAGCTTGGTCTTCCCTACTCGACCCCTTTCGTTGGGCTGTTTCTCTATGCGCCCTGCTACTTGAGGCTACTCGGCAGGCTGGACTACTATCTGGGACAGAACCTCGTCTTCAAGAAGATGTCGCGCTACAGCGCTGCAAACGAGAGAAGGGAAGCGACCTCGAACTACTACCCGATCGGCGTTCTTGGCGGTGACGTGGAAATACAGTTCCTGCATTACGAGACCGAATCTGAAGCTCTAGATAGATGGCGGAGGCGACTCGGGCGTATGCACAGAACGAACCTGTTTGTCGCGTTCACGGATCGAGACTTGTGCGATGAAAGCCATCTTGTTGAGTTTGACCAGTTGGGTTATTCACAAAAGGTCGTTTTCACAGCAAGGCCTCACGACCGAATACGATCGTGTGTTTGGCTGAAGGAGTATGGAAGCGAACCGTATGTGGGGAATCTCTACGACAACGCATATGTGTGCAATAGACACTTTGACGTTGCTGACTGGTTGAACGGGGGCAGCGGGGGGATTAGCCCTGCCATCAGGATACTGAACAGGCTTCTGGAGCTAAGACCACGCTGAAGCAGAACGGAGAGGGTTTCTGCCATCGTCGGTGCGCGGCCGACTCCTTTAGGGTACTTCAGAGCGTTGAAGGTCCGAAAGCGCCACGATATCTCCGTGATCGCGCCAAAGGTGCTCAACGTGATAGAACGATTCCATGAACGTTAGCGCCAACGATAATCTCTCGCGTAGGGCAAGAGACGCCACCGAAGGTGAGGTTCTGGGTGCTGGTAGCAGATCTCTTGATGTGGAGTCCGGTCACTCTATGAGACTGATCGCCTTCTACCTCCCCCAGTATCACCCGATACCGGAGAATGACCTATGGTGGGGCAAGGGGTTCACCGAATGGACCAATGTCGCCAAGGCGAAGCCCCTGTTTCCCGGTCACTACCAGCCACACATACCGGCCGACTTAGGTTTCTACGACCTCCGGGTTCCGGAAACGCGCGCGGCCCAGGCCGAAATGGCTCGGGAGTATGGCATCGAGGGTTTCTGCTACTATCACTATTGGTTTGCCGGCAAACGCCTGCTCGAACGGCCGTTCGATGAGGTCCTCAGAACTGGAGAGCCGGATTTCCCCTTCTGTCTCTGCTGGGCCAATCAGACATGGACAGGAGTGTGGCATGGTTGTCCAGATCGTATCCTCATTGAGCAGACTTATCCGGGTCCTGCCGACGATAGGCTGCACTTCTATGCGCTGCTTGATGCGTTTTCTGACCCCAGATACGTCATGGTGGACGGGAAGCCACTTTTCCTTCTGTTCGACCCCAGCGCAATGCCCGGGCTGAAGAGAATGATAGCTCTATGGAGGGAGCTGGCTGTCCAGTCGGGGCTCAAAGGCCTGTACCTTGTCGGGGCCGGGGCCGAAGGAGATTACCGCAATCCCGGCGAACTCGGACTCGACGCTGCTACGCCCAGCAATTTCGTGCTCAGCCGAGCCCTGAAGGGCGAGCGGGACTTGATTCCCAGCCTTAGGGCCTATGGCAGGAAGCTCCTGAGGCGGCCTGTGCGAGTTTTCTCCTATGGAGATGTGGTTGCCCGGTCGACCGCACCCGAGTTCTCGCGCATCGACGTTCATCCGACCGTGGTGCCAAACTGGGACAATACACCGCGGTCGGGACTCAATGGCACTGTCCTTCATGAATCGACCCCCGAGCTCTTTCGAAACCACCTGCTTGTAGCTGCCGACTCCGTCATGCTCAAGCCGAGTGACCACAGGATCATCTTCGTCAAAGCGTGGAACGAGTGGGCCGAAGGAAACCACCTTGAACCGGACCTGCGATACGGAAGGGCATACCTCGAAGCCATTCGCGAGGCAACGCTAGGGACTCAAATGACCGCCTCTCGCGAAAGCCGCTGAGGACCGAGGAAACCGAGCGAGTACGTGAGGCTGCTCATTCTTGCGCCCGGCCTTCCCTGCCCTCCGGGCCACGGACGAAAGATACGGATGTACTACCTGTACGGTCCGCTTGCCCGTCGTCGCGAGCTTTGGCGCGTATGTCGTGATGATGGGGGCGATGGGGAGCGTCGGTGAGCATTCCAGCGGTCTCGGTCGTCATCCCTCTCTACAACAAGGAGCGCCATGTCGCGCGGGCAGTCCAGACGGTACTCAATCAGACGCACGGCGACTTCGAACTCATTGTCGTAGACGACGGTTCGACTGACGGCGGGGCGCGCGTAGTGGAGGCGATTCAAGACCTCCGCATTCGTCTCACAAGGCAGGCGAACGCGGGTGTGTCCGCGGCGCGGAATCGAGGCATCGCCGAGGCACGCGCCGGGTTGGTGGCCTTCTTGGACGCCGATGACGAATGGCTGCCGGATTTTCTCTCTACTATCCTACGGATGCGTCGGCGATTCCCGGGCTGCGGCGCCTACGCGACGGCGTTTGAGATAGTCAACCATGTCGGTCAAAGGAAATCCATTACGCTTGCCGGCATTCCCGACCCTCCATGGGAAGGAATCGTCCATAACTACTTCCGGTCAGCCATCGAGAGCGCCAACCAGATCGTCCATCCGTCAGCAGTCGCCATCCCCAAGACCGTTCTTGATCACGTCGGGCATTTCCCAGTGGGCGTTGTGTACGGCGAGGATGCCGACATGTGGTGCCGCATTGCACTGAGATACCCAATCGCTTTCAGCAGCCTTTCCGGGGCGGTGTATCACGAGGACGCTGACAACAGGGCGTGTGATCGCCCGATGCCTCTTGTCTTCAACGAGGTTATCAGGAGCCTAGAGGCGGCTCTGAAGTCCGGCATCTCGCCGCCGGGCGTACCCATCGGTGACGTAGTCGAGTACAAGAACTGGTGGCATATCTGCAGCGCGAGGGTCTACATCGCTGCCGGACTCCGCTCGAAAGCAAGGGCTCACTTTCGTGCCGCGGCTTCGACCCGTCGATTTCGACAGGAGTGGCGGTCACGGTACCTCCGTTCTTTGGTTCCGCTTCCGTTGCTGGACTGCGCACGGACGGTCAAGCGTCTCGTATGCAGGGCGCGCGCATGCTCAGTACTGTGATGAGGTGGACGTCGCAGGGCCTTGGGCAGAGTGACCGGGAGCACATACGCATGGAGGACTTCTCCGTCGTCATCCCTCTTCACAACAAAGCCTCCTATGTCCGACGAGCAGTGCAGTCCGTGCTCGGGCAGACCGTCCGCGACTTCGAGCTAATCGTCGTTGATGACGGCTCGACCGACGACGGAGCGAGGGTAGTTGAGGCGATTCAAGACCCGCGCATTCGGCTCGTCCATCAGCCGAATGCCGGTGCGTCGGCTGCGCGCAATCGCGGCATAGCCGAAGCACACGCTGACCTGGTCTCCTTTCTGGACGCGGATGACGAATGGCTGCCGGACTACCTGCAGACGGTCATGACCTTGAAGGAGAGATTCCCCAATGCTGCGGCTTGGGCAACGCCTTGTGACAGTGTCTCATCATCAGGTGTACTTGAACCATGGAAGGGCGCCGTTCATATCATAGAGGGAGATCCAACATGCGGGATTATCAACTACTTCAACTGGACGGG
>CAIVTL010000708.1 GCA_903908785.1 Caldifarciminota bacterium
GGACCGGCCACGTGTTGTAGGCGTTCCTGATGTAGGCTTGGATTTCGCTCGGCGTCGTCCCGATTTGCGATATCGGAACAATCTTGGCCAGCACACCCTTCGCGGTCTTCCAGTCAGCGAGCGGCTGCACGGCTCCGACATAGGTGTCGGCCGCAATGATGAGGTACGCTGCTCCCTGCTCAGCCAGTGCCGCGGACGCAGCCAGCGTCAGCATCGCCGCGAGCATCAGGCATCGCCGAGACAGTGCGCTCATTATCAGTGCCTACTGACGCAGCAGCACGAACCTCACGGTTCCGCTCGCGGTACCGGAGACGAGCCGCGCGAGGTATGAACCGGTTCGGGCCGGCTGGCCGGCCTCGTTCCGACCATCCCAAGAGAGGGAATAGGGATTAGGGATTGGGGATTGGGGACCGGCGAGAACGCGGACGAGGCGGCCGGAGGCATCGTAGATGGCGATGCGGAAGCCCGTGGCAAGACCGCGAACCGCGAAGCTCACGTCACCGCGCGCCGGGTTCCCAAGCACGCGGACCCCCGCCCCCCGTCCCCCGACCCCCGTCCCCAAACTTGGCTCCGCCACCGCGCTGAAGCAACGGTCCCAGGTGCCGCCGCCGTCGGTCGTGCGCAGCACGGTCGAGCCCGCGCCCGACGCCATGCCCCGCTGGGCGTCCGCGAAGTCAATATCGAACAGGGTCGTGTCAACGTCGGTCGGCTGTTGTTCCCAGTCCGCGCCGCCATCGGAGGTGTGGACAATCGTACCGTTGCGGCCGCAGGCCCAGCCATCGGTCGGACTTGCGAACTTGACCGCCCGCAGCAGGTGCGCGCCGGCCGGCACGGCTTGCTCGACCCAACTTGCGCCGCCGTCGGTGGTGTGGAACACCGCGGCCGCCATGGTGATGTCATTGCCCCCGACCACCCAGCCGTTAAGCGTATCCACGAACTCCACGTCGAAGAAGTCATTGACCGTGTCCTTGCGCTGGAGCACGTCGACCAACGTGTCGCTGTCGACAGTCAGCTTGACGATGTAGCCCTGCCCCCCGACGAAGGTATCGCCGGTAGGGAAGCGGCCCGCCGCCACCCAGCCGTGAATCGAATCGATGAACGAAAGGCCATAGAAGTCAACCGTGTCGCCCGGGTAGGGCGGGTTACGGAGAATCGACATCTGCCACGCGGCGCCGCCGTCGGTCGTCCGCAGCATTATCGCGTCACCGCCCGCTGCCCAGCCATGGTTCGCGTCAGTGAACTGAATCCGGGTCGCGAACTTGGGACCGGCGAGGTTCTGCCGGGTCCACGTGTCGCCGCCGTCGGTCGTGTTCCAGATTACCCCTCCCCTGCCGCAGACCCAGCCATTCTCGTCGTCAAGGAAGAAGACGTCGAAGTAATCCCGGTACACGTCGGCAGACTGGAGTTGCCAGTTCGTGCCAAAGTCGCCCGTATGGTAGATGTTGGTGCTCTCGATTGTCGCGATCCATGCGCTCATGCCGTCCGGCGCAACCGCCACCCCGTGAAATACCTCCTCGGCCCGGACCGCCCCGACCGAAGCCAACAACGCGACAACCGCCGCCGCAACCTGCAACCTGCAAACTGCAACCTGCAAACTAGTTTTCATCCTGCTTCTTCTCCTTGCTCACTCATCAACAACCACTACCCGCAGCCTTTCGGGCATCCCACTTCCGCTCTCGCTTCTCGCTTCTCGCCTCTCGCTTCTCGCTTCTAACACGTATACACCCGCGGGAACCCTGTGCCCGCTCCGGTCGCGCAGGTCCCATTCGACGACACTGCGGGCTCCGACCGCGAGGGCACGTACCTCGCGCCCCATGACATCAAACACACGCAACTCGCTCCTCGCCTCTCGCCTCTCGTCTCTCGCTTCTCGCCCCCACGGCAAATAGACTGTCGCCCTCTGCCGGGCCGGGTTGGGTTGCACACGCAGGCCGGTCCCCTGTCCCCGGTCTCCCGTCTCCTCGCTCACCGCACTGAACGTGTCCGGCGGGTTAGTCGTGAACCTGATGGCCCGGCCGGACGCCACGACCGCGGCTGCAGCCGGGTACGCACCGGCAAACGTATACTCGAGCCCGTCGCCGTGGTCCGGGCTCTCGATGCCGACCGTGGCGAAATTGTGGCCGTTCTCCGAGGTGCTGTCGTCATTCTTCACAACCAGGTACTGGACGAGCATCGGCCCGTCGCCGGTTACGGACTGATGATACTGCGGGTCCTCCAACACCAACTCGAAACTCTGGGTGTCGGCCAAAGTCGGCGGCCGGTAGCCGTGCGCGTGAATACACCGGCTCCACTCGACGATGAAACGGTGGCTCGCAGCATCATCAAGCGTGAAGACGCCGGCGCCCATCGCATCGGCGCGGAAATCATCCCAGAACGGAGCGATGATGCCATCCGGCCCCATCGGCGACGGTATGCTCCAGTTGTAGGCATCTCCCAGCCACTGGCTACCCATCGCGACGTACCCATTGTCGCTCACGGAAATAGTGTTGTAGTCGCGGCCGTAGAACCGGAACGTGAAGGGCAGGCTGACCGGAATCGCAGTGTCGTTCACCATGGATACGTGCGTACCGCTACCGCCCTGCCCCGGGTCAATCTCGACCCAGTCGAAAACCGGCGTCTCCGGATAGCCGGCGTCGGCGTCGTCGTATGCGTAGTAACCGTGTCGGTCCGGTCCCAGCGGCGCGGCTGCGGTTACCTGGCCGACCGTGATTGGGAAATCCCAGTATTGCTCGAACCCGTCCGTGCCGCGCATCACGAGCCTCAGGCTGAATCTGCGGCCCACGCCGACACCGCCGCTCGCGCTCACCTGAAATCGGTCACCGGTGTTCTCGGCCGAGTCATTCGTCCCAATCGTCCCATAGGTCCCTGTCGAATCCAGCACCTGCACCGCGCTCGGATTCAGCGACCTGAGCACACCGCTCACGCCCGCGGCTGCGCCCGTGCCCGAATTGCGCACCAGCACCGATAGCTCCGCGCTCTCGCCCGGGTCCAGGACGCCGTTGGCATCGTGCACTGTGTATCCGGCCGTCTTGAGCGTCGGCCCCTGCACCGGGACTTCAAAACCCGACAGCCAGACGCTGTCCCCACTTGTGACTGCGAGTTGGAAACGTATCGCATGCCCGCTGGTGCAGAACGGCGCAACCGTGACCGTGAAAGCAGATGCGCTGCCGGTTCCTCCCGGCCCGATATCGCCATAGGTTCTCACCGAATCGGTCACGGCCGCCGAGCTGTCCATCGCGCGCAGAGTCGCGCTCACGCTCGTCGCGGTCTGACCCGTACCAAAGTTCTTGAGCGCCACCGACAGGCTGATGCTGCTGCCCGGCCCGGCGGTCTGCGGGTCGTGCGAGAGATGGCCGACGAACACGCCGGCGGACACGCCCATGCTCTTGCCTATGTGCGGGACAAGATTCGCCCCGGTCACGGTCACAAGCATGGAATCCGGCGAGCTAGTCGCGATGGCGAACAGCGCCCGGCCCGACCCGTCGGTCAGGGCCGTCTCGTGCACCTCGCCGGCCTTGGACAGACACACGAATGCGTCGCGCACCGGCTGGCCTGAGCCGTCCCGCACTGTGACATCGAATGAGCTGGTGCCGACCGGGAACGTAGCCGGGTAGCTGACATTGAGGGAGCGCGGCACGCCGGTCCACATCTCCAGCGCCGGGTCGCCCAGCAGGTTGTAGACATGGAAGTAGTTCCGTAACTCCTGCGAGTCTGCCGGCAGCGGGAAGTTCTCGTACTGCGTCATCTTTCCGATGTACATCGCCGGCCCGCAGGCACGGACGCCTTGGTCGAAGATGGCCTGGTAGATGCCGTAGTCCATGCAGTTGTTCCAGCGGGTCGAAGTCGCGGTGTAGGAACTGCCCCAGAACGCAACCGCGCCCTTCGGGCTGGACGGTGTGCCGACTCGGAGCCATGCCTCGCCGAAGCACGGGTTCGCCTGGTAGTTGCCGGTTCCGCAGTAGATGCTCGTTATGACCGGCAGCCTCCAGCCGTTCTGCAGGGCGCTGACGTCGTTAATCAGGAAACTCGGATAGCGCCACCCCTCGTAGTTGCCCCAGCCCCGCCCGTTGATGTAGAGCACGCCGCGATTCACCGCGGAGTCAACCGGGCCCCGGCCGCTCGACGTCGGCGGGTAGAACACGGTGTCAACCTGCGCGAATCCCCGCGCCAGCAGCCGCTCACGGACGACCCGCTTGGTGACCAGCGCCGTAACGGCGGCGGTGCCGCCTTCCTGATAGCTCGTCCCGACCATCAGCGCGCGGTGATACCACGACGTGTCCGCGACGTACGGCGTCGCCTCGTATCCGAGAATCTTCGCCACCATGACGTCGAGTTCGGAGGCGTTGGCCGCGGGCAGCCGCCCGACAAACAGGTCGGCCAGGAAGTCGGTGCCGTCCACGCAGGCGTACGGATGGTCGGTCACGCAGGGCGTGCCCGGGTTCACGAACGCCGGAATCTTGCTGATTGCACCCACGAGCAGCACGTAGCTCGGAACCGGGTCCCAGGTGTCGTAGGCGTTCTTGATGTAGGTCTGGATTTGTTCTTTTGTCGTGCCGGTCTCGGAAGTCTTCTTCACCCAGACCGTGAAGCCTTTGCGCTCCTTCCACGCTGCCAGCGGCAGCACGTTGTCGTAGAACTCGTCCGGGACGATAATCAGGTAGCCGGTTCCGTTGGCCGGCGGTGGGTCATCGGCCTCGAACCCAGCACTAACCAGCGTTGCCATCACGTTGCCGGTCCGTGTCCGTCCGTGCCCGTCCGTGTCCGGTCCCCCTCGCCAGCCACGCTCATACACGAGCCGGACGCTTGCCCGCACCGGGTTCCGAGCTGTCCGCTCGAATCGCAGCGGGACCACTCTGACCCCGCCGGCGACCGCCACTTTTCCCAGGCTGACGCGGACTCCGGACTCGGGACTTTGGACTATAGACGGCAGCCGGCCGCCCGGAGCAGGCACCAGGCAGGCGCACGCGTTGTTCGAGTCGTCGGCCGAGAACTCCGACAGCGTCACGTCGACGTTAATCGCGGTGGAACCGACCGCGCGCACATCAAAGTGCGGGCCCGACACTAGCGAGCCGACCAGAAGAAGAACCAAAGTGCCCACGCGATTACTCCTCAATCTTGATTACTACCAGTCCGGAATCACGGTCACCGGCGAAGACGTATCCGCCCTCAGCCTGTGCGCACATAGTATACGGCAGACTGATGATCGCGGCCAGAACCGGCTGCGCCGGTTGCGCGACGTTGACTATCGCCAGCCCGCCCGCCTCACAGCTTACATAGACCAGGGAATCAGCAACGAAGACGTGCCGGGCGTAACCGGGAAGACCGAGCGTCGCGACCGGGTGTGGGTTGAGCGGGTCGGAGATGTCGGCAACAATCAGGCCGCCCACACCGTCAGCTACGTACAGGTGCGAACCGCTGACCGCCACTGCCTGGGCATTCGCCGGCGTGTCGAAACTTCCGACCTGCATCGGCGGAGTGGTGTCGGTCTTCCAGACCGCAACGCCTAGCTGCCCGACGGCGACAAAGGCCCATAAGCCTTGGAGGACCACACTCTTGCAGTCGTGCGGGTAGCGGATTTGGAAAATAAGGTTGGGGTAGGCAGGCTGGGCGACGTTAATGATGACAAATTGGGGGCCGGCGGCGATGTACGCGAGGCTGTCGGCCACAACGATGCCGTACCCGAATCCAGGCTGGATGTATTCCAGCTCGCCGACGACTTTGATGCTTTCGGGCCGGGCGACATTGGTGATGTAGAGTTCCTTGGTTCCGTAGGCTACGTAGGCGAGGCTGTCCTTGGCGAATACCCCCCACGCGATGTTCATGGAGTCCATCTTCGTGCCCAGAAGGCTGGGTGATTCCGGGTTGGAGACGTCGTAGACCCCAAGCCCCGCTTCGCCGTCGGCCACGTACACGCGGCCGCCGTTGAGGCAGATGTCATGCGGGTAGCCTTGCGTCTTCTCGCTAGTCACGATTCGGAAGCGCTCGACATTAAACCACCATGTCGCGCTCCAGTCGCCCCACACGCTGTCGGCGCTGCGAGGCCTGACTCGCCAGTGGTACTCGCCGTCCGGGCCGACCGCAACGGTCTCGGATTCCGCTTCAAGCGTGTCGTCCACCGACAGGTGATTGAACTTGGAATCGGTGGCCACCTGCAGCTCGTAGGCGGTTGCCTGCTCCGCGGCCAGCCAGGTGAAAGTCACGACGGAAGTGCGCAGTACAGCGCTGTCCGCAGGGCTGTCCTGAACCACCAACCCGGGCTGCGACAGCGGCTTCTGGCAGAAAAGGACGAGGGAAACGAGCAGTAGAAGAGCCAGGAACGATGAAACAGGGACCAGGGCTCGGCCGACTTTGGACTTTGGACTTCGGACTTCGGACTTCCTCATCTTCTCACCTTGCCCTTTCCCGAGTTGAAGACGACGCCGAGGCCAAAACGGCTCTGGCGATAATCTTTGATGTCGTCTATCGCCGCGCTGTACGCGGCAACGACGGTTCGCCACTGAAGGTCAAAGTCAGCAGTCAGTGTCACGTCCGTCAGCCGGTACTTGACGGTGACCTTCGCCGCTTCGATGTTGTCGGTGCGGCCGGCGTGCGACGGGTCAATCGCGCTGTCGTTGCTCGTGGTGTAGCCGCGCCGGGCGAACGTGTAACCGGCCTCGAGGCTGAACCGCGACAACCGGCGCGGGCGGGTCACAACCGACAGCCCGGCCTCTTGCTGGGAGTACGAAGCATCCGGCACCGGCCCTGTCGCGCTTGCCCGCCGATACTCGTACTCGCCGCGAACCTCGAGGTTCGTGACCGGCTGGTACCGCACCTCGCCGCCCAGCCGGTGAATCTTCGTATCGTAGTGGTCGAACACCGGCTGATAGTCATCGTACTCGTAGCCGTACTCAGGCAGGATTGTCAGCGCGCCGAACTGCTGCCGGAACCGCACCGTTGCCAGGTGCTCGGCAAAGCGGCACGCGGTGAAGTCCCCGGTGTCGCTGGTCTCGGGGTTCCGGTAGTACCGCAACAGGTAGTTCGGCATGTAGGTGTAGCCCAGTTCCAGCCTGCCGCCCACCCAGGTCCCCTGGTTGAGACCGACGTCGGCAATGCCGTAGCTCTTGTCCCAATTCGAGAAATACCCATGCAGCTTCATCCCGGTCTCGATTGAACCGGGGAGCCGGAACAGCCGGGTTACGCACGAAAGCCGGGCCGCGACGTTCGCGTCCAGGTCGTCGGACGTGCGAATCGGGAACCGTGCCGGTTGCTCGCGATGCTGGTAGACGTCGAGGTCGGTAAGCGAGTAGCGAAACGGGTTGTCGTCGTACGTGAGAAACCCTTCCCACTGCCACGTCGGAGTCAGCCCAAACGCAGCGCCGGCCACAACGACCAGCAGCACTAGAGCACTTGAGCACTTGAGCACTAGACCTCTTGCCCTACTCATATTTCTCGCCGGCGACCACTTCCACCAGGACCGCGCCGGACTTGGCCAGCGTCCCGCTGAGCGTCAGCGTGAGTTCGTGACGCCCCGAGGGCAGGCTGAACTTTATTATCCGCTCCGATGACGGAATCAGCCCCGGCTCGTTGACATAGGTGGCTGACGGCGACCGCGCGGCCTTCATGTTCCTGCGGGCGAGCAGGGATTTGCCGTCATGCACCGCCACCACGAAGTTCTGCGCGCCCGGCAGACCGGGTTCAAAACTGAGCCGCGCATGTACGCGGACGCGGCAGGGCCCGGTGAGCTCAACCGCCGTGGCCTGCCCGGTCTTCAATTCCCGCATTCTTGATGTGTCACGGCCGTCGGCCAGCACCAACTCCCGCGCACCGGGAATCGCCACCGACCGGCCCGGCTGCGGCGCCTGCAGGGCGAGCCGTACGCCAACTGTCTCGGCCGCGCCTGACGTTACTGCCAGCCGGAAATGGCTGTTTCCCTCCGGCACTTGGACAAAGAACGACCGCCACTCACCGAGCTTGCGCCCGCCCGGGCCGAAACTCGAGGTTGAAAGCCCGGTCTCGAAGCTGACCGGCCGCTCGACATCATCCTGCCACAGTGAAAGCCCGTACTTGAGCAGGCCGCCCGCCCCGACCGGCCACCAAAGTCGTGTATAGAGACGCAGCCAGCACGGCCCGTCAACGTTGAATTCCAGCGGCGACTGCTTCGTCACGGGAGTATAGGCAACGCTGACGCGGCGGATGATGCTTACGTCCACCGACTTCGTGCCTCCCGTCACCTTCACCTCACCCGCGAGCGCAAGCCCAAGCGCCAGCACAAGCAGGAGCGTCGTACGCCCAGTCTGCATGCGCCTTCTGCAATCTGCAATCTTGAATCTACAATCTAGAATCGTCTTCAGACCGCCTCCTTGTCCCCCGTCTCCTCCCTCACACCGAGGTACCATTCGACGTCGTAGCGCACGACCAGCCCAAGCAGCGCAAGCAGCACCAGCGAAGCGATGGCCGACAGAACGACCGAGTAGCGACGCTCAAAGTAGAGCCGGCCCTTGCCGATCTCGGGCACGCGGCCCGGCGCGACCGGCAGGTGGAAGTCAATCGCAACCTGGCTCGGATTGCCAATCCGCACGACCGGAATCCCATTGTCGAGCATCGCCCGAATTGCACCCTGCTTGCCGTTGCGCGCCAGCCTGCCGGCAAGCACCCGTGACGGAACCCTCGCCTTCGGGTCTCCGACGTCCGCCACTGACCGCCCGACAGACACCAGCGCCCTTGCGCCTTTGAACGCGTCGGCTCTCCGGTCGATGCCGTCGGCCAGGGCCGCCGGTATCACGACCGGCACGCCACTCGACTCCGCCGCGGCGGCGAGGATTGCCCGGCCTTCCGGTGATAGTCCGCGGCCGGCATCGTTGTTGCCGCCAAAAGTAGCCCACGCGGTGCGGTAGCTCCAAAGCCCGGCCCGCATCAACACGCGCTCAATATCGAGCCACGCCAGCCCCGGGTAGTTCGCGCCCCAGGAACCGGCGCTCTGCGCGCTGACGATTATGGGCCTCAGGCTCATCGTCTTCGCCACCGCCAGCAGTTCGATGTTCAGTGCCGGATACGTGCCGTCCCAGCTTACGCCGATGCTGTCCCCCGGCCTGACCCCGGCCCGGTACAGCATCTCGACCAGCGCGGCCGCGAAGTTCGGGTTGGTCGTAGTCAGGGCGTCGCTCAAGTCACTACGGCCGTAGGTGGTCTGCGAATACTGCAGGCCGACGAGCCCGGTGCCGCTCGGGTCGTTCACGCTGTCAATCGGAATGCCGAGCTGCTGCCGGTACTCCTTCACCGCCGAAAGCGCCTGCGCCGCCAGCCGGGCGCTGGCGAGTTTGGTGTCGTACAGGCGGCTGCGCAGCGGCCGCACCGACCGGCTCACGACGACAAAGAACAGGACCGACACCGCCGCGAGCGCAACCAGCACCCAACGGTTGACCTTGCCCTGCCTGCGTCGCACTAGAAACTGCCTCCGGAGACAGTTGTGATGATGAGCCGGGTCAGGACCGCCGCAATCAACATTGTCGAGATGGTCTCGACCACACCCTGCCGGTTCATCCAGTAGGCCAGCAGGCCCGGAATCACATAGCCGATTACGCTCACGTCCAGGTGCAGGTTAGCGATGGAAAGCGGCGGCACAATCTTCGTGACGTAGCCAAGCAGGTAGCCGACCAACACTCCCAGCAGCAACATGCGGCGCCCGAAGACAAGCATCACCCGCGACAGGAGCTTGATTATCAGGAACGTTACGAGCGCGACGAGTATCGTGGCGATGACCCGCACCGGCTCGGTCAAAGTCAGGGCAAAGTACCCCGGCACCACGATGCCGCCCGCTGCCAGCCCGACCGTCTCGGTCAGGAAGAACGACGCCAGCATCCCGAGCCCGATAGTCTCAACGACCATCTTCGTCCTTTGTCATTTCCCCTTTCCCCTTCGTCATTCGGCCCGCGAAGTACTCGATCAGGCTTTCTCCGTACCCGACAGTGTTGCCGGTCGCGAACAGCAGCGCCCGGCCGGTCACGAGACCGAACACCCGCTCGTACACCTCGGCCGGCGGCCGTTCCTCGCCCAGGTCGGTCAGCTTTGCCTTGGGCACGCCCAACTCCAGCGCCCGGTGCAGGAAAACCCGGGGCAGGCTACCGGTGGCGACGATGTGACTACACTTCCAGTTCGCCACCAGTTCGGCCAGTTGCTTCGACCGGTCCGCCCGGTCCCGGCGGCAGTTGACCAGTACGATTCGCTCCTCTCTCCGCCCCTTCACCATCTCCCAGAGCATGCCGATTGAATCCGGGTCATTGGCCGCCAGCGTGTTGACCAGTTCCACGACCTTGCTCTTGTCCGCAATGCTTATGAGCCGCATCACTCCCGAGTCGGGCAGGGCGCGCTGCATCCCCGCAAGCGCCTGCCGCCGCTCGACGCCGAGGCTGTCGCACACCGCGAGCGCCAGGGCCACGTTCTCCTTGTGCTCGATGTAAGTGAAACCGGCCATCTCCTCGTCCCGGACCGTTGCCGGGTCGGTGACGGTAGTCGTCGTTTCCCGGGGCACGCGCTTCCGCAAGACTTGAAGCTGGTGCCCGCGTTCGGCGGTGAAGAACCGTCCGCGCCGCGGTATCGTGTTGCAAAGCGCCCGCCCCACGTCGGTCACGGTCGGCCCCATCACGTCGAGATGGTCGGCGCGGACGTTCGTAATCACGCCGTGGGTAGGCCGGATGAGCATCCGGTTCTCGGTCTGCTGGTATTCGGGAACGAGCGCCATGCACTCAATCACCAGCGCCTGCACCTTGTGCCGGTTGGCCAGCCGCACAATCCGAAGCTCCTCAAGGATGTTGGCCTTGCCGAGCCGCCGGACCGGGTGCTCCTCATGGTCGGTGAGGATGAAGCGCGGATTGGTACCGGTCACCTTGGCCGCGACCCGCATCCCGCCCGCCCGCAGGCCCGCCGCAATCAGGCGGGTCACGGACGATTTGCCACGGGTTCCATTGACCTGAACCCTAACCGGTATCAACGCCAGGTTCCGGCAGTGCAGAGAGTACTCCGCAACGCCGAAAACGACGAAAAGCAGAACCAGCAACAGAATGAATAGCATTGAGTGACCGAGCCAGAATCTTAGGAAATCATTATATTTCGGCCACTTGGCAATGTCAAACCGACCGGCCGCATCGCCGGCATTCGCGGCTGCGGACATCAAGTGGGGATCGTTTGACGGGCCGGAGGCGTCTAACAGAAAGAATTGTTGGAACACCCGCCACCACAAGGAGTCTCCCATGATAACACCGCAAGACGTAGAACGTCTGACCAAGAGCACTGAGAAGCACTGCCTGACGCTGTACTTCAACACCCGCTCGGACCAGGCACGCGCCAGCTACCCGGCCCGGTTCCGCAGCCTGGTGCGGGGCGTTCGGGACTCGCTCCCGACCGAAGACCACAAGGCCTTCGACCAGGTCGTCGCCAAGGCGAGCAACTTCATCAGTCAATATCAAGCTGTGGGTAACTCTGTTCTTATCTTCGCCGGGCCCAAGTCATGGGACGAATTCTCATCGCGCGTCCCGGTCCGCGACGAAGCCACGTGGGGACAACCCAACACCGCCCAACTGCTTTGGCTGCTCGAAGAATACCGGCCTTACGGCGTGCTGGTCGCCGGCATCGAGCACGTCCGCTTCCTGGCGGTCCGGTTTGGTGAGTTCGAGGCCTTCCAGGAATTCCACGCCGATATCGACACCAGCCAGTGGCGCGAGCAGCGGGTCGGTGCGTCGGGCCGCGGCGGCGCGGTCCAGAAAGGCGGAAGGAGCCCCGACGCCTTCGACCACCGCTACATGGAGCAGGTCAAGCACTTCTGGAAAACGCTGCACAAGCCGCTGGCCGAACTGGTCGAGCGCTACCACATCCGCCGGCTGGTCCTTGCCGGCACCAAGTCGGTGCTGCCCGAGTTCGCGCGCTCCCTGCCCGCGGGCATCGGCAACCTCGTCGTGACCCAACTCCACATGGAGACGTTCACCAACCCGGCGGACGCCGTGCAGAAGGTATTCCCGGGAATCGTCGCATGGGAAGAGCAACGTGAGCGCGCCCTGGTAACCGAGTTGCTCACCGCCGCCGGCCTCGGCAAGAAAGCCGCGGTCGGCATTGACCCGGTCCTCAAATCCGTGCAAGCCGGTCGGGCCTCGCGCCTGGTTGTCGTCAAGGACTTCGAGGCGGAAGTCAGCCGCTGCGGCAAATGCACGCAGGTCAGCGTGAGCATGGATGGCGAGTGTCCCAAGTGCGGCGCCGGCGACATCCAGAAGGCCAGCCTCGCCGGAGTCCTGCCCCGGCTCGTGGTCGAGCACGGCCTGCCGGTCGAAGTAGTAAAAGGCGAAGCCGCCGCCGACCTGACCCGCAGCGGCGGTGTCGGAGCCTTCCTGAGATTCTAGCCTCCTGACACAGGAACCCCAGGGCAGGCCTCGCGGCCTGCTCTTGTTTTTGAAGCCTACCTGAGAAAGATGACCTTGCTGGATGCTTGGACTTGCGCTTGTGCTTGGGCCTCACGCGCGCAGTACGCGCGGGGCGCAAGCACCCGCACGTCATCCGGGCCGGGCCGGCAGCGTCAGTCCGCGCCCGGGCCGTAGACGCGGCGGGCGACGTCCGCGGCCAGTTCGGCGATGCGTCCTTTGATGCCGTTGGCCGGCTCGAAGGGCGTGCCGAAGTGCAGGCGGGCAAGCAGGCGGTTGACCCGGGACGACGGTTCGAGGGACAGCTCTTCGAGCGTGGCGAGAAACCGGTCGACCTCGGCCTCGGTGTTCTGCATGCCGAAGCTGACGCGGACCAGGCCGACGAGGAACGGCTCCATCAGTCGCGGGAACAGGGCCAGTCCGGCATGGGCCAGTGCGTCCTTGACCCGGCCAATGCCCAGCAGGCGCTTGACGTACATATTGACGCAGAAGCAGCCGTGGCGGACGCCGATGGCGCCGTGTTCGGCGATGCGGCGCGCGGCGAGGTTATGGGGCACGCCGCGCACGCTGAAGCAGACCACGCCGCCCTTGCGCGGGAAACGCTCCGCGCCGGGGTCGGCGATACCCCAGACGCGCACCGCCGGGTTCCGGCCGAGGCCGCTCAGGGCGCGAATCGTAAGCCCGCGCTCGGCTGCGAGTATCGCGTCGAAACCGATGCGGCCGAGCAGTTCCGCGGTCTTACCCAGCGCGGCGATGCCCGCGACATTCTGCTCGCCCGACTGCCGGGCGGACAGAAGCGAAAGGTCGGCCCCGGCCCGCAGGTCGCTCCGGACCAAGAGCCCGCCCGAGCCGAACGGCGCGTACATCTTATGCGCCGAGAAGGCGAGCAGGTCGATGTCGTCGGCCGCCATCCGCACCGGGCGGTGCGCGGCAAGCTGGGCCGCGTCGACCAGGAGGCGCGCACCGTGGCGGTGGACGATGCGGCTGATGGCCGCGATGTCGTTGTAGCTGCCCATTACATTGGACGCGCCGCAGACCGCGACGAGCCGGACGCGCTGCGCGCCGTGGCGCGCGGCGACATTGTATTCTTGCAGGAGCCGCTCCAGCGCCAGCAGGTCCATGAACCCCTCCGCATCGACCGGCAGGCGGACGAGCGTTACCGCGGGACAGTGACGCCAGGGCAGCTCGTTGGAGTTGTGTTCGAGCATCGTGTTGAGCACGACCGTGTCGCCGCCGCCGGGAGCGACCAGGCAGCGGGCCGAGACGTTGACCGCCTCGGTCGTGTTGCCGGTGAATAAGAGGTCGTAATCGGCGGCGGGCGCACCGAAGAAATCGAGACAACGGGCGCGGGCCGCGGCGATGATGCCGGGCCACGCATCCTCGGGCTGGCGCAGGGCGCGGCAGAAGGCATCCGAGACCGGCCGGAAGGTCGGCGTGCTCGCGGCGCTATCGAAGCTGACATAATCCAGCTCGCCCGAATCTACGGGCACGCGCGCGCCCCGGCCGATGAGCAGCCCGCGCAGGTGGTCGAGCAGGGCCGAACCGGAGAGGTCGCCCAGCCGGTCGGCGAAAACGGCCTCGGGCGGCAGGGCGGCGCTGCGGCCGGCCCGGAAGCAGTTCGTGCCGTGGCGCTCCGCGATGCCGAGCGCGGCGGCCAGTGCGATGACGCCAACTATGTTCGGGGTGCCTGGTTCAAAGCGGGCCGGCGCGTCGGCCCAGGCGATGCGGCCGGGTGACACCATCTTGATGGTGCCGCCGCCGGTCTCAAATGGCACGCCGCGTGGCAGGGCAGCGCGGGACGCGGCCACGGCGCAGACACCGAACGGCAGACCCAAATCGGCGCTGTCAACGACCGTCGCCCGGAACCCGGGCCGCAGGCTTGAACGGAAGGCATCTACCTGTCGCGGGGTGCAGAAGACCACGACGTGTTCCCGCTCCTCCAAGCCGAGGTGGCGAAGAATGATGGCCCGGGCCCGTTCGAACAGGTCGGTCGAGATAACCGAACTGTGGCCGGTGCCGCGGTGTACGTTAGAGTAGTGCTCCAGCGCGACCTCGACCGACCGCTCAAGCTCCTCGAACGCGCCAACGCGCGACGCCGGGCGACGGGCAACCGCTTCATCCATCTTGGACTACTGTATGACCACCTTGCGGACGCTGACCGCTGACGGCTCACGGCTTACGGCTGACCGCTCGCGGACGAAGTAGACTCCGGGCGCGACGTGCGAGACGTCATTCGGGCCGGGGCGCAGGGCCATGACCTTCCGTCCCGCCACGTCCAGCAACTCGCCTCTCGACTCTCGCTTCTCGCCTCTCGCTTCCGGCATGACCAGCACGCCGCTGACAACGGTAGCTCCGGGCTTGAAGTCTGTGGCTTGCGGCCTGTGGCTCTCTGCCGCGCCGAGCACAGTGTCGCCGATGATGAACGCGCGCGGTGTCATCCCTTCGTCGGTTCCGCCGGGCCCGGAAACCGTGTACCTGACATAGCAGTCACCCGAGACGATCCCCTGCGGGACGAGCCATTGATACCGTCCCGCGTTCCGCAGCGTATCGACGACGGGCTGCCATGGCCCACTGCGGCCGGTCGTCGAGAGTTCAAGCTTCACGCGCGTCGACTCGGCGCCCGGCGCCGCGCTCCACCAGTCGATGAACTGCACCGAGCCATCCATCAACTTCTCGCCGCCGCGCGGGAATACCGGGAAGATACTGAGGCTGCCGGTCGCGCTCGACTCCCGGAACGCATGCGCAACGTTCTTGTCGCTCGGATAGGAACCCTCGTCCGCAATGAGTGCGATGTCGGGATAGCCGTTATGGTCGAAGTCCGCGCCGGTGCGGAGCGCAGTATAATAGCCGGGCGAAGGGGTAGTGATGTCCGCGGCCTCGGTCCAGTTGCCGTCGCCGTCACCCAGCCACACTTTCGTATGTCCTGCTCCCAACGCGCAGAGGTCGATGAACCCGTCCGCGTTCATGTCGCAAAGCTGAGTCCCCTCGAAGCTGCCGCTGGTGGGCAGGGTGCCGGACCAGCTCTGCCAGCGACGGGTTGAATCGTTGTAGACCCACACCTCGACTCCGCCGGCGGCGTTCGCGAACGCCACGTCGCACCCGCCGTCGTTGTCCACGTCGCCGGGCGAGATTCCGGACAGACCGTAGGAGGACGTGGGCAGACCGGTGTCGCAGGGGGTGAACCCGCCGGCGCCATCTCCGAAGCATACCGACGCGGCCGATGACGCGCTGATGAAGTCAACATTGCCGTCCCGGTTCACGTCCCGGAAGTAGAATTCCATATTGTTGTTGCTGCTGTCGGACGCGCCGTAGCTGTGCTGCCAGGTACCGTCTCCACGATTCAGGAAGACCTGGTCAACGAGACCGTATCCGAACGACGTCGAGCCCACGTCGAGGTCGCCGTCGTTGTCCACGTCCGCGAAGTCGGTCGAGAACTCGCCCCAGACCGAGCCGCCCGGGACAAGACTGTCATCCCACGCGGTCCACATCTGCCCCGTGCCGTCCCCGAGCGCGACCTCAAGCATGTCATCACCAAGGTCCACGCCCGAGTAGTTGTGGTGCATCCCGTAGCCGATGTCCCACTTCCCATCCCAGTTGACGTCGCCGATGGCGATGCCGCCGTAGCCGAAGTCCCCGTACTGGAACACGCTCCAGCCGCCGTGCCCGTCGCCGAACCAGACCATCACGCCGTGCTCCTGAGTGTTGATGTACGGGTTCCCGTGGTCGCCGATACTAAGAATGTCCATGTTGCCGTCATTGTTGATGTCCGCAAACTCCAGCTCGGTCCTGCCTCCATCCATCACCGGGCTACCCTGAAACCCGGTGGAGCATTCAACATAGCCGAGCTGGCCCAGAGCCGGCCCCACTGCCAGCAGCACTGCCGCCACCGCGACGACCATTCTCCGATTCATTGCCACCTCCATTTCTGGTTACTGCCTGACGACCTTGGTGACGCTCGACGCCCCACGCTTCACGCCGGACGTCCCTGAATGCTGACGACTGACTACCGATTGCTCCTTGACGAAACAACCACCCACGGCCAGCCTGCGCTCACGATGCAGGCCAGGCTCAAGGGCGTCTGGACGGGCGGTGGATTTCACTGTTGCCTCGCATTGATGCTAGAACCAAACCCAGAGTAGTCAAGCCGGAATCGCGGGCGGGACCAGACGGCCAGGACCACCAGGACCCGGATGGAGTCATTCACAGATTACGCAGACGACACGAAGTGTCGCCCTGAGTCAGACGAAGGGTTTCCTGGATCATCCACAGATTACACAGATTCGGGTCCTCCGAACCGAGGTTTGGGATTTGGTGTTTGGGATTTGGAGTTTCCGCGAAGCGGCCGAACCGCCAAGAACGCCAAGTTCGCCAAGACTCGGAAGGAATCATCCACAGACTACGCAGATGTGAAAGCCGCCAAGACCGATTTCCGCTACTGCCAACTGCAAACCGACGCCGAGTCGCCCTGAGTCAGACGAGAGGGTCTCTCATCTGGTAACTGGTCACTCGCGCCTGGCGCGTCTACCGCTTCGGCCTCGGGTCGGGCGGGAAGGACGTGGCAAGCTCGCGGAAACGGACAAGGACGATGGCGGCGAACTTCTGCGCCAGCGCCCTGTCCACCAGGCCGATATACGAAGTCATATACTCGTGGTCAAGCCCGGAAATAGCTCAACTGACGGCGCGGCCGACGATTATGGCATATCCAGCCCGATTGACCCCCGCGTCCCCCAGAGGCTCTCCCAATGTCTCTGTACCGGCCTCTGCCTCGCTCTTTGCCTCGGCCTCTGCCTCGGTCTTGGCCTCAGCCTCTGCATCGTTCTCTGCCTCGGCCTCTGCCTCGACCTTTGCCTCTTCCTCTGTCTCAGCC
>CAIVTL010000709.1 GCA_903908785.1 Caldifarciminota bacterium
AGGTGCCGGAGTAATAGGACCAATAGATATTCACGCTCCCGGCACGACCCGAGGCGGCCGGGTCGGCCCAGTATGATTGGTCGTAGCTGCCCGACCTGAGACTGAACTCGAAGTAGATGCTGTCGCCGTCGGGGTCGCTCGTCACTGCGGAATACGTGTAGCTCGACTCTCTGCCGACTTGCGTCGGACCGGTCGGCGCGGCGGGAGTATTGGGTGGGTTGTCCTTGAATGGGCAGCCCGGCAGCAGGAGAACAAACAACAGCGCTGCCATGGCGAGCAGGGTCTTGCGACCGCCTGTCATCGGACGTTGCCCGGGTTTCGTCGACATGTTCATTGCCTCACCTTCGTCAAGTACGGTCGGGGCTCGGTCTGCATCGCGGACATATTGCCGGCCGTGTTGCGCGTGTCAAATCGCGGACGGAAGGATGAAGACGGTGGATCGAAGACCCAAGACCCAAGACCGAAGGAGGAGGATGAAGGAGGAAGGGTGAACGAGGAATCCATGGCGACGGGGACTGCGTCTGTGGGAAACGCCGGGGCTGCTGAGCATCCCGTGCTGCGGCCGAATTGAGACCTGACGCGAAGCGGCCGTCCGTGACCGTCGTGGTAGCGTCACTGGTTCTTCAACCGCCCCGGTACCGTCTCCCCGGACTCCCGTCCGGCTTGACTCCGGCCGGGCTCCGGCTACTCTGTCCACAATCATGAAGCGAATTCTGGTGATTGATGATGATCTGAGCTGTCGGCTGCTTCTAACCAAGTTGCTGGAGTCGGAGGGTTACGAGGTCGCTTCCGCGGATGCGGCCGAGGCCGGGCTTGAGGCCGCGTGGTCACAGCGGCCCGACTTGGTGATTACCGATTTCGACATGCCGGTGTACAACGGGCTCAAGGCAATCAGGATGCTGCACTGCGACTCGAACCTGCAGGTCCCGGTGATTATTGTGTCGGGCGTGACGGACGAGAGCGTGCTGGAGCACGGTGCCGACGCCTTCTTCCGCAAACCGGTGAACGGCGAGCAATTGCTGGCCAAAGTCGCAGAGCTTCTGTCCGCGGCTGCGTTGGTCGGCGGTCTTCCCGGCTAGCAGCACCGCGTCATCCCGCCGAAGGCTGGTGAGCCGCCGGGCCGGCCCAGGCGTTGGCGGGACAGGTTGGCTGACAGCTCACAGCCTACGGCTGGCGACTCGCGGGAGTCTGCAGCTAGGAATTCGGGTTCGACCACTGCCAACTGCAAACCGATTCCGAGTCGCCCTGACGCCGATGGAAGGGTCTCCTGTCTGGAAATTGGGCACTCGCGGCGAAGTCGCGTGGGGGTTGGGATTTCCCGCTCCCAGCGGGCTTGGTCGTTCCATTAAGTCTGAATCCGTAGCTCGCAACTCGCAACTCCAGACTCGCGGTGCAGCCTCGCGGCCTTCGTGGGAAGCGAAAACGGTTACTGACTCCGATAGTTCCCACCTGGTAAACAGGAGTGTCCTATTTCCACCATCGCCTAATAGGTGGCTGTGGGGTTGTTGAAGAAGCCGCCTCTTGTTATTCTGAGCGCAGCGAAGAATCTTCGCGGTGATGATACTACGAGAGCTGTAAGACTCTTCGCTTCG
>CAIVTL010000710.1 GCA_903908785.1 Caldifarciminota bacterium
GCGGCCTGAGGCACAGTAGATAATCCCTTAGTTTGCGCACCGAACGCTTCCGTTCCCTCGGTCTCAGGTCGTAGGTCGTACCGTCTAGAACTATTCCCTTCTCCGGGAACCCGCGCGAGAAGGCCCTCAGGTACGCAAACCACAGTATCCTGTCGCCGCTGCAGTGTCTGGTCGAGACGAAGAAGATAGCGGGAACCTGATGTCGCTTCAGAATGGGAACAACATGCAGCGCGTTGTTGAGAAAGCCGTCATCAAAGGTGAGAAGAACATCGATATCCTCTGATCCGCTTCGGACTCTGCGGCACTCATCGGGAACAATGACATGGAATCGGGACTTCAGAAAGCAGACGTGTTGCTCAAACACGTCCGGACCGAGGTGGTCTCCGGGTCCCGGGGCAATGGAGTGATACATCAGGACGATGGTCCTCCGTGAAGAGAGTAACCTCAGTGCTCCGGCTCTCCAGAGCACGCCAAGGATGGCATCGGCAGGAGTCTTCGCAGAGCCTAGGCCATCGGATGTCGTCATGTAAGCCCTCCAAGATCGCATGCTCGGGCCACAAGCACCCTCATGCCGGAGGCGTGTCGCGTTCCAGCGTCATAGATGCCGATAGATCGTGTCGGCGCAGCAGCCTCCCCCGGTGGTCACTGGCCAGCGCCGGTCCTTTCAGAAAGGCGAGTCCGACATCTTCGGACTGCAAACAGAAGACGACGAGGGTGGGCGGCGGATGTGCGAGGCGAAGGGTGTCCGACAAACACAGCAGTATACTCCCGTGGTAGACTACGTCAAATCCAATCGCCGGCGCGAATCCCGTCATAGTCATGAGCGACACCGCCCGGCTGCGGCAGTCCAGGTTAGTACCGGTTGGGCATGCGGGACTCCCCTTCAGTCCCAACTCGACCGCGGGCACACGACGTCAGCACGACGTCAGCATCATTGACACGCGGGGCACGCCGGGGAGAATAGAGGGAGTGATGCAGCAGAGCACGACGATAGCAGAATGGGTCACGGGGCTGGATTGTCAGTCCCGAGGCAGTTGTCAGTTCAAGTCCCGTGATCTCCGCATGCACGCGGCGCAAGCTGCACGCCGAACAGCACGAGGTGGAGCGTTTCTTTGACTGAGGGCCTCCTGATCCGTGAGATGCGGGAGTGTGAAGATGATCTGCTGCTCTTTCAAGAGTTGTTCAACAGCGGGCTGTCCCCTAGGAGCATCGAACATCTGCGCTGGCAGTATCTTCAGAATCCCGGAGGCAAGCTACTCGTCGACTTTGCTGAAGACCCACTCAAGCGCAGGTTGGCCGCCTTGTACGCGGTCTTCCCAGTCCTCTTCCGGGTAGGCGGGAAGCAGGTGCTGGCTTGCACATCACTCGATACGAGGACCGGTGGCGAATACCGACGTAGAGGGCTGTTCGTGACGCTCGCAAAGCGAGTCTACGAGCGGTGCACGAGGGAAGGATTGGCCTTTGTCTACGGATTCCCCAATCAGTATTCGGCGCACGGTCTCTTTCACAGCCTGGGGTTCAGTCGGCTCGACTCTCCAGTCGTCATGATGAAATCGTTCAGGCTGTCGAGCCTAGTGCGGAGGGTGCTCCATCTACCTAGAGTGCCGATGACCCGAAGCCGAGTGCCGTTGGGACCGACACCGTCTGACTTCGACCCGGTCGATAGCCCCGGAGTAGTGAGTCTCTCGGCGTTTGAGGATGAGACAGACAAACTATGGGCCGACTTCTCGCAGGATTTCGCCGTGACGGTTGACCGGTCACATGACTATATGAACTGGCGCTTCGTTCGTAAGCCCGAAACCAAGTACTTCATCAAAGTCACACAATCGGGGCGGGAGTACGACGCACTGATCGTCTACACGATGCGGGACCGGCCCGACATGCGAGTTGGACACGTCATGGAACTGTTCTTCCGGACCGGCCGGGAGGAAGCGGGCAGGACATTGCTGCGGTTCGCTTGTCAGCATTTCCGTCGAGCGGGATGTAGTGTTGCCACGGCTCTGAGTTTCACGCACTCCCCGGGTCACCGCCTGTACGCGAAGTCCGGCTTTCTAGCCCCCCCTCGGGTTGAGCCATTCAGAGTTCGCTTGGGCTTCTTTCCTCTGAAGTCAGAAAACACACCGCTGCTCGCGAACGCGGCCAACTGGTACCTGAGCTACACTGACTTCGACACGCTCTAGCTCCTACGGAAGTGCAAGCATCGGTGTGCCCGCGAGTCTAGAACGCGTATCGCCCGAGCACGGCGCGGGTGCCGCCTTTGGCGCTACCCGATGCGGGCGACGTTTTCGGCGACGCGGGAAAAGGTCCGGCTGTCTCAGTCCGGGACTATACATGGTCCCGCCATACTTTCCGGTATAGGCGTTCGTAGTCCGCGACCATTGTAGCCACCGAGAATCTCCTGCGGACGGTCTCCTTTGCCCGGTCACTCATCGCTCCGGCGTACGTAGGATCTTGCAGCAGCGCGGACACAGCTCTTGCTAGTTCCGCGGGTCTCTTTGGCGGTACCAGGACTCCGTTTTCGTTGGAGATAATGACTTCCCGCAAGCCCCCGACATCGGTAGCAACTATGGGGATGCCGAGGGCCATAGCCTCCAAGATAACAAGAGGGAGTCCTTCTGTTTCGGAGGCAAGCACAA
>CAIVTL010000711.1 GCA_903908785.1 Caldifarciminota bacterium
ATCTACGGCATGACCGGCGGCCAGATGGCGCCGACCACCATGCCGGGCCAGGTAACAACTACCAGCCCCAAAGGCCGGGACGTGGCCGATGTCGGCTACCCGATACGCATGTGTGAGTTGCTGGCCAACCTGCGCACCCCGGCGTTCATCGAGCGAGTGGCGGTCCACACCCCGCAGCAAGTGGTGAAGGCGCGGCGGGTCCTGAAGACGGCGTTCGAGTTGCAGCGCGACAACAAGTGCTTCACGTTCGTCGAGGTCCTTTCCACCTGCCCGACCAACTGGGGACTGACGCCTTTTGAGGCGACGAAGTGGGTTGAAGAACACATGGTGCCTTACTACCCGGTGCAGAACTTCAAGCGCTTCGAACAGGAGAGAGCAGAGAGCAGGGACCAGGGAGCAGCCGGGAAGGGAGTCGACAATGCAGGTTGAGGCAGTCTTCGCCGGGTTTGGCGGGCAGGGCGTGATGCTGGCAGGCAAGCTTCTCGCGGAGGTCGGGATGGGGCTGGGCAAGGAAGTAGTCTGGCTGCCGTCGTACGGGCCGGAGATGCGCGGCGGCACGGCCAACTGCACGGTCATCATCGCCGACGAGCCGATTGCGTCGCCGATTATCTCGAATCCTCGTGACGCCGTAGTGATGAACCGGCCCTCGCTGGAGCGGTTCTGCCCGACCCTACGCAGCGGCGGATTCGTGGTCGTTAACACGTCGCTCATTACCGTCCGGCCGGACCGGAAGGACATGGTGCTGGTCGAAGTGCCGGCCAACCAGATTGCCATTGACGCGGGCACGGGCAAGGCCGCCAACATGGTCATGCTCGGCGCCTACGTCGGCGCGACCGGCATCGTGCCGTTTGACGCCGTGCTTGAGATGACGCGGCACGAGTTCGCCAAGAAGGCCAAGCTGATACCTGTCAACATCAAGTGCCTTGAGGAAGGGTTCAAGCTCGGGCAGGCCGGCAGGGGATAGGGAGCAGGGAGCAGAGAGCAGGGAGGAGATGGAATGAAGAAGGTCATGGCATGGATGCTGATTCTGTCGGGCGCGGCCGTTGCCCAGGTCAGCTTCGTGTCCGCTGCCGACGCGGTGCGGCCGTCGCTGGTCAGTATCGTCACCGACAAGGTCGGGCCGGTCGGGGCGACGGACTCGAGCGGGCCGGGCCTGGTCCAGACCCAGGCGCTGGGCAGCGGGTTTGTGATTGACACGCTCGGCCACATCCTGACCTGCAACCATGTCGTCGCCCACTTCGAAGGAGTTGCGGTCACGTTCTCGGACGGCAAGACGTACGACGGCACGGACGTAGTCGTCGTCGGCGTGGACCCGGTCACTGACATCGCGGTCATACAGGTAAAGGCGAAGCGCGCATTCACGCCGGCGGCGCTCGGCAATTCCGAGGAACTGCAAGTCGGCCAGGCGGTCATGGCTATGGGCAGTCCGTTCGGTCTTGAGGGCACGGCGACCGCGGGTATCGTGAGCGCCCTGTCGCGCTGGGGCCAGGCCAAGTCGTCAGGCCCGGACTTCCAGGATTTCATCCAGACCGACGCGCTGGTCAACCCCGGCAACTCGGGCGGCCCGCTCGTTGACGTGCAGGGACGGGTCGTCGGGGTGTGCAGCTTCATCCGTACCACACGCACCGGCCCGACCGGAATCGGGTTTGCCACGCCCAGCAACCTGGCAAAGTCGGTTGCCGACCAACTCATCAAGAACGGCCGGGTGATACGCGGTCTTCTCGGCATCTCCACCCAGGCGATAACCGAAGGCATCAAGCAGGCGCTGGGCCTGCGGTCGCGCGACGGCGTGCTGGTCTCAGCGGTCGACCCGGGCCAGCCCGGGGCTGCAGCCGGAATCCTGCCCGGTGATGCCATTCTGACGCTCGACGGCAAGCTGATTCCGGACGCGCGCTGGTTCCAGAGTGAGGTCGCCGGCCGCGCGCCGGCAACTTCGGTGAAACTCGCCCTGCTGCGCCGGGGCGCGCGAAAGACGGTCACCGCCGTGCTTGAGAGCTGGCCCTCGGTCCGAACCGGTCCGACCCAGGCTCCGCCGCCCGGCACGTGGCTGGGCCTCGTCGTCCGTAATCTGACCGGAGCCGACCGCGACCACACCGGGCTCGATTCCGGAATCGAAGTCGAGGCCGTCGAACCGGGCGGTGTCGCGGCCCGGGCCGGCGTCCACGTCGGTGATGTCATCCCCGAAATCAACCTCGCCCCGGTTAGCTCACGGGTAGACTTCGAGCAGATTGAGAAAGCGATGGCCGGCTCCAAGCGTCCGCTCCTGCTCCGCGTGTTCAGAGGACACGAAGTCTTCTACACCACGGTCGAACCGTAGTCGTCCGGTGGCCGCCAGGCGCTGGCGGCCAAGGGGAGAAGGGGAAAGGGAAAATGGCAAATGACAGGAGCGGAAGGGTGAACCGCCAAGGTCGCCAAGAGCGCCAAGGGGAGAAGGGGAAAGTGGAAATGGCAAATGGCGGAAGCGGACGGATGAGAGCAAACCGCCAAGCACGCCAAGGTCCGGAGTGGAGCAACCACGGATGGACACAGATGGACACGGATGGTTCGGACAAGGACATCCACAGATTACGCAGATTCCACAGATTATCCCGCCATGCAGACCCGAAGAGGACTAACCGCAGGTTACGCAGATGACGCAGATTCGGACTGAGGGCTCCTGATTCTCTCGCCCCTGGGGAGAGAGGGTTGGGGTGACGGCGTGAAGCCGTCAGCGGTCAGCCGTGAGCCGAACGTCGTGGAGACGCACGCGCGGCCGTTGACAAGGGCGGGGAGGAACCTAGACTCCAAGCAGTACGGCGGCGTCATGAAGATGAACTCTCGGCCCCGATTGAGTCTGACCCTTGCGGCCATCTGCCTCGTGGCAGGCGTGGCGCGGTCGCAGTATTTGGAGGCACAGATACCTGTCGGCGAGTCGCCACAGCAGGTCTTCTGGAACCCGACCAGCAACAAGGTCTACGTCTCGAACGAGCAGGCCGGCACCGTGACGGTGATTGACGGCGCGACGAACCAAGTTCGCGCGACCATCCGCGTCGCCGATTACCCGTTTGAGATATGCCACAATTCTGTAATGAACAAGATATACGTCGTCTCGGGCGAGAGTAACCGTCTGAACGTGATAGACGGCGTCGGCGACACGCTCATAACTAAGGTGTCGGTGTCAGGATACCCTTGCCGGATGGCATTCAACGCGACGATGAACAAGCTGTATGTCGCCTGTCCCGATGACGGGCGTGTTGCCGTCGTAGACGGCGCTTCAAACGATGTCACAAACACCGTGGCGGTAAGATACTCGGCCGCCCTCCTTTGGGTTCCGACAAAGAACCGCGTCCTGTGCTATACAGACATGGACGAAGATACGGTCAAGGCGATAGACTGCACAACCGATGAGGTCGTGGCGCGCTTGCCGATGCCGACCCATGGTGACTGGCTGGGCGGTTGGTGCTACAATCCGTGCAACGACATGGCCTACATTGACGGCAGATATGAAATCTACGCCCTGACGTCCTCAGGTGACTCCGTTGTAGCGGTTATCCCCAAGGTTACGGACCAATGGTGCAAGTTCGCGCTCGTATCGAGCCTCAACAGGCTGTACGAGCTTGAGAACGGCTGGATGATAGCGATAGACGGCGTCACCAACACGATCTCGTGCAGCCTGTTCGTTGGGGGCGGGGAGCTTGTTTGCGACACAATCAAGCTGAAGGCATACACGAACGCTGGCGGTGCGCGGGTCGTTGACTTGCGCACCAACAACATCATCGAGAGTATTCCGTTTGGAACCACGACGAGCAGTACGTGCTGGAATTCCGTAAACAGCCGGGTGTACGTTAGCGACTACCGGGCCAATTGCGTCTGGGTAGTCCGTGACACGAGCGCTGGTATCGTCGAGAGTGATCTGGCGACCATCTGCCACCGCGGTGCGTCCGCACGCATCATCTCGGGGACACTCAGTTGGACGGGCGGCAGGCCGGCCGATCTCATGGACCTTAGCGGTCGGGTCATTGCCGTGCTACGGCCGGGAACCAACGACCTGAGCCGGTTGAGTCCAGGTGTCTACGTCACGATGGAGCAGGGCTCGACGGAACACACCAAGGTCGTGAAGCTGAGGTAGAAGAGAAGGCGCGTCTACAATAGAGCAGGGGCGGGTTCGGCACCCGCCCCTTTAGTTTTGGGTACAGTCCCCGTTCGGGGACAGTCCCCTTCCGGCTATCGGGCCAGGACGGTCTTGACTTTGACGGTCTGGTCGGGTGTGGTCAGGCGGACGAAGTAGATGCCGTGCGCGAGTTTGCGCCCGGCGTTGTCCGCGCCGTTCCACACGGTCGTGTAGGAACCGGCCTTGCACGGCCCGGACGCGAGGGTGCGCACCGCGCGGCCGCCCGCATCGTAGACCTTGAGTTCGGCGGTCCCTTCCCGTTTCATCTGCCAGTTGACGATCGTCGAACCGTTGAATGGGCTGGGGGAAACCTCCAGCGTCTTACGCGTGAGGTTCGCTCCGCCGGCCGGCTCAGTCACCGCTATCTGCTGCCCGCTCGTCACCTTGATGGCGCGGTGGGCGACAATCGGAGCCGCGGCGACGTTGTAGGTGCCGTTGTACAGACAGCCGATGCCGATGTCCCCGGTCATGTCCTGCAGTCCGACCGTGCTGCTGGTGTAGCCGTTCGCCGTCAGGTACTGCATGACGATGACGTTGTCACCGGTCGGGGTCGGCACAGTCCCGTCGTAAATCATCACCTGGAACTTGTCGGAGACGGCGGGCGTGGCCGCGTAGGGAATCGAGTCCCATTCGATGACGAACCGGTGGTGCAGGGCGTCGTCGAGGACGTAGATGCAGCCGCCCAGTTCCGGGTTTAGGTCGTCCCAGTTGACGCCGACCATGCCGGGTATCGGGCCGCCGGGCAGGGGCGTGTTGTTCGGGGCCGCCGAGGCCGACTGGTTGCCGGGCGCTATCCAGCCGTTGGAGGAGATGGTAACGTAATCCTCGGAGTGACCGTACACCTTCCAACTGAACGGCAGTTGGACGAAGTCGGACTGGTCGTTGGCCAGGTAGAGCGATGTGCCGCGGGCGTTGATTTCGTACCAGTTGAACACCGGGTGCTGGGAATAGACGACGTCGACGTCGTCGAACGCCCAGGAGGTGGCCGGCTCGCGCGGGCCGTCCGGCACCGGGTCGTACTGGTTTATCTCGCCCAGTATCACGAACCCGAACCTCCACGTCCGCCCGCCGCACGTAAGCTGAATCGAGCAGGGCAGCGGGTGCTCCGGCGTCAGCCCCAGCGTATGCACGGTGAACGGGTCCGCGCTGTTGCCGCCGGTGGTGCCGGCCATGATGGTGCCGAAGTCCGCGGTCGAGTCGTCAACCACGAGCAGGGTGTCATAAGAGACGAGGACCCCGGTTACGCCGTGGGCGCTACCGAACCCGGTATCGCGGGCCGTGACCACGACTTGTCCCGCCTCGTTCGCGTCCAGCCGGCCGTTGCCGTTGCCGCCGGAAATCGTGTCGATGACCTGCCAGCCGTCATAGACCAGTTCCGGCGCGCCGACCTTGAAGGTCGCGTAGGACTTCCAGGTCGAGTCGCTGGCGTCTTTGAGCATCAGCGAGCAGCGGATGGTGTAGCCGTCGGGCAGGCCCGCGGCGACGGTCATGGCGAAGCCCTCGGCGTTCTGGACCGAGTCCCCGCCGCCGAGGTCACCGAACGTCTTGATGGAGTCGGTGATGGTGACACCCGCGGTGGCGGTGCCGAGCCGGCCGGTCACGCCGGTCGCGGTCTGCGTGCCGTAGTTCTTCACCCAGGTCGGGATGCGGAACGACTCGCCCGGATTGATGAGTGAGTCGCCGTTGCCGCCCGGGGGCGGGTCAGCGATGGTGCTGCGCAGGTAGGAGCAGTAGCAGCCCGAGGAGATAGCCTGCACGGTGTCGAGGAAGCTATAGTGGTTCTGCGCGCTCACCAGCATGGAAATCGGCCCCGGCGTCAGGGCCGAAACGTAGAGCGTTACCGTGCCGGTGGCATCGGTCCAGCCCCGGAGGTCAACCTCGCCCTCCTTCTGGAGGACGACCAGGGCCGACTCGACCGGCGCGTCGAACCCGGTCGTCACTGTAACCGGGTAAGGGACGTTGTTGCCGATGTTCACCACTTCGGCGTGCTGCACGTCGAGGATGGTCGGCTCCGCGGTCCAGACCGGGGTCTCCGGGTCGCCGATGAGGTTCCAGTCGTAGATGCAGTAGCGCTGCTGGTCATACTGGTACTGCGAGTCGGCATAAGGCGCCCAGCATCCCTTGGAGTAGCCGAGAGCCTGGCCGGTGTGGTAAAGGTTCTGGTCGATGACGCCCGAGAACCACGTGGTGTCGAGCCGCTCGGACGGGCCGGGCACGTACCCGCCGCCTGGTCCGATAGCGCCGTACCCGTAGCGGGTATTCATCATGGTGGCGATGGAGCCGCCGCCGGCGGTCATTACCATGTGCTCGGCCAGGCAGTCACCGCCCGCCACCCAGTCCCACGCCGCGCAGTCGCAGGCGATGGACAGGTGGATACCGGTCTTGTCGCCGTTGGTCAGGGCATCGGCGTCTGAGGACACAAAGAACGGAACCGAACCGCCGCCCATGTAGATGCCGCTCTCGTTGCCGTGGCCGTCCCAGTGGCCGAGACCGACACCGGCGTTCATCGAGTCCATCACGGCTTCGTGTGAAAGCGCACCGGTGCGCTCATACAGCCGCTGGTCCGACCAACTCGGGCCGGTCATACGGCAGATTGATTCCTGCATCGGCCGCTCTTCATAGCTCGACCAGAGAATGCCGGTCGGCAGAATCAGCTTCTGGATGAATCCGGCAGGAGGGTTCTGCTCATACTTCAGGACCTTGGCCACGAAGTTCTGGGCATTCGCCACGTTGTAGGTCGGCGCGCGACCCACGTAGACGTCCGAGTACATGTCCGCGGAATCGGCCAGCTCGCCGTAGGTGTGGTTGTTGTTAAGGTCATACGACCCATCGAGGCCGGCGTAGTACAGGTCGCTCGGTTCCGGGTCCGACTCATAGTCGAGCATCCGGGTCGGGACGATGTTCTGCCCGCTGGTCGCATAGTCGCCCTGACCGCCGAGGAGCACGTACATCGTACCCCAGGTTGCGTATGCGTCCTTGATGAAGTTCCGAATCTTCTCCTGGAGGTCGTAGCCGGTGTAGTTCGTGTTTATCCACGAAACCAGCACCACTTTGCCCGGAACGCCCTTCAGTGTCTTCCAGTCGGCCAGGCGCTGGAACACGGTGTCCATCGGCACCTCGGTGACCACGACGTACTCGTAGTGGCCCGCCGGCAGCGTGAACGACGTTGCCGGGCGCACGCGCGGCGCGTAGCGGTTCACGTCTTCAGGGTTCTTCACCAGCGACCGCACCATGTCGCCGAACGACGCCTTCTGCTCGGTCGTCGCGACCACGCCGGTCGCGCCATTGGCGTACTCCAGCCGATAGCTCAACCGCGTGGCAATCTGCAGTTGGTGGGTGGTCGGGGTGTAGCGCACCGGGTGCAACTCCACGTGCGCGATGCGATACCCGCTCATCGTGCCCGAGCCCGTGAGCATTGCCACGGTCCTGGGATACGCAGCGCTCGACCCGTAGATTGCCGGGTCAGGCTCGTACATCCGGGGCGTGAACGTCTTGCCGGGCATCGGCAGCGGCAGGTCGGCCTGGGCCGGCCCGACGTTGTACGTGCCGGGCAGTGTGGTCCACTCCTCAGCCGTAATCTCAACGCCTGTCGGCACGGCGCCGGCCGGTATTACTACCGCCTCAACCACGCGCGGTACGCGCGGCGCTCCGAGCTGGAGCAGGGCAGCCCCGCCCTTGAGTTCGACGTTGTCAAAACCATTCTGCGTAGAGATGAGCAAGTCACCTCTATCGAAACTCGCTGTTCTCGTCACCGTCCCGGCCATAAGCGGGACTGTGAGTAGAACCAGCAGCACTAGCAGTTGCCTCATGGACACTCCTTTTGCCTCTTAGGGAATGAATGATAATACCCCCCGCAGCCCGCCCGTCAACATCGCGCGCCGGTCCTGCGCGCGGTCCCGTTGCCCGCGTGTCGGAAGCTGTCAGCCGTTAGCTGTGAGCTGTGGGCCGGCCGTAGGGGAGACGCCGCCCGCGCGTCAGGAATTGCGTCTCCGGAATTATATGCGGTGATCGTTTCACTGTCTTCAATAGAGCTGCAGGTGAAGCAGACCTGCGATGCATCGGGCGTGCCGACCATCCAGCATCCGTTCTATCTCTGCTTCGGCCGCGACGTATGGGCCCTGACCCGGAAGGAAATCTCCGGCGAGTCCCTGGCCCAAGCGGTAGCGGTACTGATAGCGAAATGGGTTGCTCGCGGCCTGACGCTGGCCGTGTTGCAGGCCATCCGGACCGACGTCTTTAACGTCGGCGCACCGATTGCGCCATGAAGCAGCCGACAGCTTACAGCCAACAGCTAACAGCTGGAATCGGAAGAGAACTGCGGGCGGTGTCCCGCTGCCGGATACCGCCCGCGCTGGGAACTCGAAACTCGCAACTCGTAACTATCGAAAGGGGGTGAGAAACATGGTGTACCTGGTACGGGCGCTCGTGTATCTGCTGGAGACGGCTTTGGCTGCTTCCGGCGTGACCATGACGCTCACCGCTGAAGCTCAGCCGCCTACCGACGGCACGTTGCTTGGCTCGGTGCCGGCGCTGGTGCTGCCGGTGCGGACTGTGAAGCTGACGCGAGGCACGGGGCCCACGTTGCATACGTACTGGACCGGCTACTGGAACCTGACGCCGTAGCTTGCAGAGAGGTCGCGCCCACGGGGGCGCGGCCTCGTTGCGGGTTGCG
>CAIVTL010000712.1 GCA_903908785.1 Caldifarciminota bacterium
ACCGAGACCGACTCTTGGAACCCGACCGCGCTGACGGCCATGCCGATAGCGGGCAGCGCCGGTTCGAAGAAGGCCAAGGACGGCAGTTGCGCGGCGTTCGACGGCACCCACGTCTGGTCGCTCAAGGGCGGCAACACGCAGGAGTTCTGGCAGGGTTCGTTCACCACCGACGGCAACACGTGGGCCGAGAAAGAGACGCTGCCGAAGGGTGCCCTCAAAAAGAAGGTGAAGTCGGGCGCCGGCATCGTGGCGGTCGGCTCGAGCCTGTACGCGATGAAGGGCAACAAGACCAACGAGCTCTGGAAGTATACCCCGAGCGCGTACGTGTTTGAGGCCCCGCGGCACGACGGCGTGCTGACGGCGGGCAAGACAGTGATAGCGCAGGGCATGAGTATCAGCCCGAACCCGCTGGCCTCCGGCTTCGCGGTGCTGCATTACGGCCTGCCCAAGGCCGGGTCGGCCGCGCTGAGCGTTTACAACGTGACCGGTCAGATGGTCATGGCACAGACGCTGACAGCGGGTCGCAGCGGCACGGTAAACCTGGACCTGCGGCATCTGAGCAATGGCGTGTATCTCGTGAAGCTCTCCAGTGAGGGCTTTGTGAACTCGCAGAAGCTTGTGGTGCAGCGCTAGGGTATAGGACATATAGGTCCAATAGGACCTATTTCGGAGTGCAGAGGCGGCCTTCGGGCCGCCTCTGCCGTATCTGCCGTTGCTGCGCGTCAACCTCCGCCATGCTGCAAATGTTGACACGACAGGAACTTAGGCTACACTCAAAGGGATGTCGGCAAGGTTCGGGTTCAAGTGTCGGCCGCGGGTCGAGACCCGAGCATGCCGGAAGCACAAGAATGACGAAGGAGGAAGCACATGCAGCGTAAAGTAATCGCCCCAGCACTATTGGCAGTCCTGCTCTGCGGGACAATGCTGATGGTCGGGTGTCCGAAGAAGAACACCGCGCCCGTTTTCAGTTCGTTCACCGCCACACCCAATGATTCGGTCCTGATGCCCACCGCCGTTGTGACGTTCAAGGTCGCCGCTACCGACGAGGACAGCGATAGTCTGACGTTCACGTGGTCCAAGTCCGCCGGCACCATGCCCGTTACCTATGGCGACAGTGCCGTGTGGACCGCACCAAGCGCGGTCGGGGTCTGTACGGTCTCGGTCAAGTGCAGTGACGGCGAGGCCGAGATAGACACGAGCCGGGTCGTACGCGTGCGCGCGTGGCTGTCCGGGGACCTCGACGGGCTCACGCCCGATTCGACCTACCTGCCCAATGTGGGGACGACCGAGATTCCCTTCACCTGGGACGTGGATGACCCGTTCCCGCCCGGCGCTATCGTTGACAGCATGCTGCTCACGATGGCGTTTGACGACTCGGATTCGTTGGAGATGGAGCAGTTCTATGTCTACCTGGTTTCTCCGGCGGGGACCGAACTGCTGCTCTATGACGGCGTCGAACGCACCAACCTCGACCTCGAGCAGTACACCGTGCCCGGTTTTGCGGACGAGGCCGTGACCGGAACCTGGAAACTCAAGTTCGTACGCAACAACCCGTCGGGCCGCAATGGCGTGGTCGAGGAATGTGACCTCGACGTGACCTACAAGTACTAGGCGACGGCGCCCTGATTGATGCGATACCGGGGCGGCATTGCCGCCCCGGTCGCTGGTTCGGGCCTGTGTTCTAGGGTTGCGGAGGCAGGGTCGGTGGCTCCGGTTTGCCGGAGTCGGTCTTGTCGGTCGGTTCGTTCTTGCGCGCCACGCGGATGATGGCGAAGCAGCCGAGCAGGGCCAGGCCGATGAATCCGAAGATGAATCCACCTTCGTCGACTTTGCCACCCCCTGCGAGTTCCGCGACAAACAGGGCCAGTCCGAAGGCGAAGAAGATCGCGCCGGTAATCAGCAGGCCGTTATAGTTGCCTTTCTGCTTTCGGGGCGGGGGCGGCATCATGCCTTGTTCAATCATCTTCATCCGTTCCTTGTGGCGCCGATTGACGACCGCGAGGATAATCGCCATGGCGGCGATGACCGAGATTATCGGCACGGCGAAGATGATGGCGACAATGACCATCCCTGTGACCGAGTCGAATAAGACTGATGGGTCCACGTCAGGCTCCTCTCACTAGTTGATTCCGGACACTCGCACCGCCGCGACGGCAAGGCGGCTTGGGTTCGGCGCGCTCACTACGATTTCGTTCATGACCAGGCACGGGGAGTCGGCGACCACGACGACCTCAGGCATCAGGCCGGCCGCGCGCGGGTCCTTGCCGTTCCCGGTGATGCCCAGCGCGGCCAGCGCGCCGAGCAACAGCAGTCCGGATACGGCGAACAGAAGTGTTGATTTCACGAGTACCTCTTTGCGTTTCGCTTGCTGCATGTCGCCGTATACGACGCCGACACTTGCGTCTTTGTTGCGACCGGTGTAACATTCGGAGCCGGACGGCGTCTTATGTTCGAATACGTGGAGAGCGCACCCGAAGAAGCCTTGGTCAGTCGCTCCGCCCGGGGCGACGAGCAGGCCTTTGGGGTGCTCGTGGAACGCTACAAAGGTATGTTGTACTCAATGGCTTACCGGCTGATGAAGGACCGCGGCCGCGCTGAGGACGCGGCGCAGGAGAGTTTCATCAAGGCTTGGGCCGCCCTGCCTGGGTTCAAAGGCGAGTCCAAGTTCTCGTCATGGATGTACCGGATATGCTACAATACCTGCATTAGTGAACTACGCAAGAAGCGGCCCGAAGTCGAGCTCGACGAGGCGATGGGCGTGGGGGTCGAGGGACCGGCGGAGGAATTCAGGAACCGTGACATCCAGGCCGTGATTCACGACGAGGTCAGCAGGCTACCCGACGATTACCGGGCCGCGCTGACGCTTTTCCACTTCAACGGCCTGTCATACGACGAGATTGCCCGGCTCGCTCACAAGCCGATGGGCACGGTGAAAGCCCAGATTCACCGAGGCCGGGCGTTGCTGAAGGCGCGGCTGCTCGAGCGCGTCGGCTGGGACAACTTGAAAGAGGTGATGTGGCAATGAACTGCGACGAAGTCAGGCGTTCGGTCCAGGATTATGTGACGCGCGAACTTGCACCCGATGACCGGCGGCGGTTCGACGCCCACCTTGTGGAGTGCGCCGAGTGCCAGCGCGAACTGGCGCTAATGACAGCGGTTGTCTCAACGCTCGACCACCAGCCGGTGCTGGAGCCGTCGGCCGATTTCAGCTCGCGCGTGCTCGGTAGCCTGTCGAGGCAGCGGGAGTTTGCCCCCAGTCCATGGTGGTCACTGGCGTTGGCGCCACTGCTGGCGGGTGCGGCGTGGCTGGCGCGCGGGCCGGTCGAACGCGCTCTCGAGACGATTTCCAGCCGTCCCGGTCTGATTCACTTGTCAGTGCCGGCGGTGTCGCTTCAGCAAGCGGGGATTGCCGCGGGCGCTATTGTTGTGCTGGGGCTACTCGTGGCAGCGGGTGGGGCCGTGTTCTGCTGGCAGACGTACTTGCGGGACTAGGGCCGCCGCGCAGGTACCAGTTTCCAGGTACCAGTTTCCAGTAGAGAGGCCGGCCTACGTTTGGTCCGCTGTTTTGTCTGGTGGCACGCTGCAGGCGCGGACGATGGCACCGAAGATGAGGGTCAACTCCTTCGCTTCTGACCATAGCGCGCGTGCTTTGGTTTTGTGTTCGGGGCATGCGGCCACGAGCATGTGCAGCCAGTGCTGGGTTTCGCGCGCCTCCTTCGCACAGATGCTGATCTTGTGCCGGAAGTCGAGGCGCGATTCGGCCTCATTTGCCTCTGAGTAGTTGGCTCCGACGCTCGTCGCTGCTCGCACCAGTTGCGAGATGAGCGAACGTGTCACGGCGTCCCGTTCGATTGCTCGCGCGAAGATGATGACGGCCACGCCAAACCGTGAAGTCCTCCCGACGAGGTCCTGCCGCGTCTTGCCAGAAGCCGGGCTATTGGACGAACCGGCAGGCTTCACGCTGCTTGTTCGATTCCGCTAACTGGTCACTGGTACCTGGTCACTGGTACCTCACTTGATGAGCCCGAGCCAATCGCCGAGCAGGAACTGGAGTCGGCCGATGAAGAGCGAGATGCGGGCCATCACGGTGTAGCCGAAGGACGCGCCGAACCCAACCATGATGAAGATGATGCCGGTATAGCTCAAGGGCTTGAGCACGCCTTTGCGCTCGGACGAGAAGAAGAAGTAGCTGATGGTCGCAATCACGCCGACCAGAATAATAATCGCCCAGAGCGCGGTGTCCCAGTGCGCGAGCTGCGGGCGGGTGACGATCGTCGCGCGGAGCTGCTTGATAATCTCGGCGTCCACGGCGCGCGGGATGCTGGCGCCGCAGGAATAGCCCAGCGCGATGGCAATCGGGATGCGCACCAGCCAGGAGATTTTGGGGATGAACCGTGTGAAGTAGAGAGCGCCGATGATGGCGATGGCGATGAGCCAGACCTTGGTTACGATGCTGGGGTTGTGCGCGACCGGGCTAATCAGGCTCGGCATGAGGATGCGATGCCAGTAGAAGGTGATGGCGTAGCCGTTGCCCAGCCCGACGTACAGGTGCTCGGCAATCCGGTAGAGCGGATTCTCGCGATAGAGGAATGAGAAGATAGCGAGGGTCAGAATCGCGGCAATCCAGATCCAGGGGTCAGTGGAGATGTTCATGACTTCCTCCGGCGGGTGGCGAAGTAGCCGATGTTGCCAATGATGATGAAGACGATGATGGCGATGTGGGCAGCGGCCTGGGATGACATCGCCTCGGTGCCCTTGCGGCGCAGGCCCCAGTTCATGCCGTTCTTGACCATGCGTTGTTCGAGCAGTTCTTCATACTCGGCCGCGCCCTTCATCCCGGCCAGCATCCCGCTGAACTGGCCGGAGTTGACGTAGGGGTAGAAGTCCGCTGCTGATACCGCGGTGATGCCGCAGCCGAGATGGATGCCGAACTGGGTCTGGGCCAGGTTAATCCATGAGAGCGGGAAGGCCGAGGCCGCGACTGAGACCAGGATCCCGGCGTCGTCGTAGTTCTTCAGGTGTTCCATTATCGGCAGGCTTTCGGTCTTCTGGCCATAGTAGTCAACCGGGAAGACCCGGGCGATGCGCTGGCCCATGCCGAGCATCACGGTGATGGGCGGCGTGGTCCAGCCCCAGTAGACATAGTCCCGCCCGTTCAGTACCGAGTCGGCATTGGTCCGCGCGTGGGAGTTGAACTCGGCCGCGACCTGGCGCAGCGCGTCCTCGCCGATGCCGAGGCCCTGCACCGACATCGAGAGCTCGCCGACCCGGCGATGGATGGCGAAAGCGTGGCGCAGGAGCGCGACGAGCATCGGCTGGAGTTCGGCCTGGGTGTCGGGCGTGTAGTCAACCGAGATGATCAGGGCCTTGCCCGCCGGCATGGTGTCGATGTAGTTGAACATGCTTTCGACCGGCGGCGTGGCCACCGACTTTATTTTGAACGGGAAGATGAGCGGGATCATCACCACCAGCCAGACGACGAGATAAATCCAGCGGCGGTTAA
>CAIVTL010000713.1 GCA_903908785.1 Caldifarciminota bacterium
GCCGGCGTTGGTTCATTCGTCCGATTGACGACAAGGCAGCCGTCACTGTAGCCGAGCTGGGCACAGTCATGCGCCTTGGCCCCGCCCGCGGGTCGCGCAGACCGGGTGAGACAGGGCGGGAGTTGTGCGTGGCCGTGTGTGCAGAGTCCGACGAGTCCGACTGGCCAGACGCCGAAGTCGGGGGCCCGGTCATCTGTCGTCTTGCCGACGCGACCGACCACGACATGCGGGTCTTCCAGACGTGCCAAGTTGCCTCCGCAATTGCGCGCGAGGCTTCTGCGCGAGGTGGCTTGCTGCTCCACGGAGCCCTGGCCGAATACCAAGGGAGCGGTTTCATCATGGCCGGGCCGAGCGGGATAGGCAAGAGCACGGCCAGTTGTCGCTTTCCTTTCCCTTGGCGTTCGCTCAGCGACGACCGGACCTTGGTCGTACGGGACGGAAGTGGACGCTTCTGGGCCCATCCCTGGCCAACTTGGAGTCGTTTCTACGAAGGCGGGCCGGGCGGTTCCTGGCCCGTGGAGCACGCCGTACCTCTTCGGGCAATCTTCTTCCTTGTCCAGTCACCCTCTGACCAAGTGGAACCTGTCAACGCCACGCAGGCAACCGCCCTGACTCTGGCTTCCGCGTCGAGTCTGGCTCAGGCCGCGGCTTCCCAAATCCCTAGTCCCCAGTCCCTGGTCCCATCTGGAATCCGCGCTGCCCGGGCGCTGGCAGCGGCAGTCCCGGCGTTCTCGCTCAAGCTCAGCCTCGACGGCCGGTTCTGGGAGCAAATCGAACGTGTGCTTCCTGTCAGCGCTCTGCCCGTGGTCGCAGCCGATAGCCGGGTCCATTGTCCAGTGTCGGTCGGGTCTCTGATGGCTCCTGACTCCCTCCGCGTGGTCTACACCGGCCCCAGCATGAACCCCACCCTTTGTGAGCCTGACCTGCTTGAAGTCCAGCCGTACGGCGCGCGGCCGGTGCGCCCGGGCGACGTAGTGTACTTCAGGTCACCCGACAAGGACACCAAGGCACAAACGAGTTGCGGGTTACGAGTTGCGAGTTGCGAGTTGCGAGAGGCGAGAAGCGAGAGGCGAGAAGCGAGCAGCGGTTCCATTCCGGCTTCCGGGATGGTCGTTCACCGCGTCGTATCCGTTGGGCGACGGGCGACCGGGGACGGGGGACCGCAGGATGGAATCCAGACGCGAGGCGACAACAACGCGGCGGACGACCCATGGGTTCTGCAGGCAGGCGACATCATCGGTCGCGTTGTTGCTGCGCAGCGCGGGGCCCGGCGCCGGAGAATCTCCGGCGGTCGTCTGTCTGTCGCCGGTCTTCGGTCTCTTCTTGTCGTCCGTCGCGTCCTCGGACGTTCGGTTCGCCTCCTCCAATCCAGAATCCGAATCCCAAAACCCCACTTCCCCGCTCGTCTTCTTCCAGCAAGTCTCCGCCCGCGGCTCGTACGCTTCGACGCCCGCTACCGGTTGTTCCTAAAGGTGCTCATGGGCAGGCGTACGGTCGGGCAGTACGACGACCGCCGCGAGCGTTGGCTTATCCAGCGCCCATTCCGTCTCTTCGTCGATGAGCGTACCCTTCCTCGTCCGGAGTCCATAGTCCAGAGTCTAGTGTCCAAAGTCCACAGTCCACACTCCCAATGACGGACCACCTCTCCCCGGCCGACCAACTCCTGCGACAGCTTACAGCTCACAGCCGCAAGCCGTCAGACGACAGCGCACAGCTTCCAGCTTACAGCTCACAGCTCGCAGCCGCCGGACTCC
>CAIVTL010000714.1 GCA_903908785.1 Caldifarciminota bacterium
GATGGGCAGTTCAAGAACCTGCTCGGCCCGGTCGTACACGTCGCGGGCCGACGCGAACTTCGCGTACAGGTCCGCGCCCATGCCGACAAACTGTGACCCCTGTCCGGGGAAGAGGAATCCGATTGCGTCGCTCATCGTTTCGCCTTTCTAGTGGGTGACGAAGCTTCGGGTCCATTCGGGCATGGCCGGCCGGTCGGTCAGCTCCTGCCACTGCTTGTCGGTCATCCGTTCCGACATCGGTTTGGTGAACTCGTAATAGGAGAAGCAGGCGCCGACCGCGAGAAAGTCCTTGCCGTGGCTCGGTACGACGGCGTAGAGTTCGCACGGATGGCCGACGGCGACTTCCAGCGCCGTCTGCGTGTTCGGGTCGGTGTGAACGTCGGCCACGAGCGCCATTTGCTTGTCTTCCTCGGAAGTCAGCTTCTTCTCAAGCATCGGGTTGAACGTGGTCAGGTCTTCCAGCCGCTTGCCGATGTCCCGGCAGGTCTGCGCGTTTTCGGGGCTCAGGTCCTGCCCGGCCTGTTCCGCCCGCGCCATGTCCGCGAGCTGGAGGCAGAGGGCGGCCAGCTTATTGAGCTTGGCACCGACTTCGGGATTCCGCAGGCCGGCCCGGTCGAGTCGGCGGCCGACGTCCTGCGCGACCCGGGAGAGCTGGTCGAACACAGCCGGTTTCGGTTCGACCCAGGCGACCGGCCCGGCCCCGGGTTCGGGTCTTCCCGGCATGGCGGTGGCAAGCATGGTGTAACTCTGTTTCGCATAGAGAATCGTATCGTGGCGGAGTTCGGCCCACGACCCGGAGCAGGTGACGAGCGTCTTGTCCGGGTACGCGGGAGACGTTACAAACCGGGCCAGCGGCACCTTGGCTTCGGGGGCCGGGACCGGTTCGAGATTGAGCTTCAGGGCATAGAGCCATGCGAGGTACGCGCTCGTGTTCCAGTGCTCCGGGGCGATATGGGAGAACTGCACGCGCAGCGTATCGAGCTGTTTGAGATAGTCCGCGTACCGGTCCTGGTGATAGAGTGTCTGCAGGTATTCCCGCGCCTTGCCGGAGCCGAGCACCGCCATCACATCCAGGCCCATCGGCATCGTGCGTGGGGCGGATTGCGTGCCGACCTTGTCATAGACCAGTTCCTGGAACATGTACGAGTCGGGGATGAACCGCTGGCCCAGCAGGCGCATGTTCTTGGTGTTCGACACCGGGCCCTGCGTGTCGGTCAGGAAACCGGAAAGGATGCCCGGCGGGGGCAGAGAGTCGGCGGCGGCGGTGAACGCGGCGACGTTCTTGTCCGGGCCGCACCAGCCCGCGATGTCCGCCTCTCCGGCGAGTCGTCGGAGCACATCGTAGTAGCCAGAGGGGGTCAGGTCGTCGGCGCTGCCCACCATGTACGTGACGGCGTCGTTTATCATGCGCCAGAGTATGCGCGCGTCAACGCCCGACGGGGACTTGGCGGTCGCAAATGCCTCAGCCAGCAGCATGGCCTGGCGCGTGAGTTTCACTCCGAGCTGCGGGTCGTCGGCCGGGTGCAACGGGAATCCCATCCGCCCAAGGTACATCGAGGCCTTGAAGTACCTTTCAAACTCCTCGTTGCGCGTATAGTGCCCGCGCGGGACGTACTGCGAGAAGTCCTCTTTCAGCCCGGTGATGGCCGAGACCGCGAAGCCGGACTGGGCCTCGATGAGCGCCCGCTCGGCTTTCACCAGCGGGGCTGCCGCCTTCGGGATTTCGAAGTCGGGCTTCAGGTACGAAAGCGGCACGGACAGGAACGCGACGTTCGCCTGCAGCGCGTCCTTGACTTCTTTTGTCTGAGGCTGGGTGATGAGCGCGTTCTCGCGCGCCAACAGCGTCAGCAGCAGGTCCTGCAGTGTCGGGTAGAATGTCTGCAGTTCGGCGCTGCGCAGCGAATAGTCAAGCAGCACGTGGAAGGCATGGAGCAGCGGGTCGGTCGTCACCAGCACCGGCAGCCCTTGCTTGGCAGCGTCCTGGTAGATGGCGTAAATCTGGTCGTAGTTGGTTGTGCGCGCGACCATCCCGGCGCGGCCGAGCACGTCGCGCTCCGCCGGGGTCAGCCGGGCGAGCAGGTTGGGGTTGGCAACCTTGACCGGCGCGGCCAGCGCGGCGGCGGCAAGCACAAACAACAAAAGATGTCTTGAGTTCATGACCCATCATACAGGCAAAAGGGGAAAGGGGAAAGTGAAAATGACGAATGACAGGACTTTGACATTTCCCCTTTTCCACTTCCCGCTTGGTGCTTGTGATTTCTCCTAGCCGGATTGTTTGACGCGGGGAGGCTGCCGGGTATCATCTCCGCCAGCCCTCTGATGAAAAGAATCGCGACCATCCTGTCCATCGTTGCCGCCGCGGCGTGCGCGGCCACGGTCGGCTACATCTCGATTGAGACTGATTCCCTGCCCGACCAGGTCTATTTCGACGCCATCGCCGTGCCGATGACTGTCGCACCGATAGTAGTCGAAGCGACGCCGGGCAAGCACTTCGTCAGCCTGTTCCCGCCCAAGAAGGTCTATCAAGCCGCCGCCGGCGATGCGCCGGAGCAGTTCTGGGACAAGCTCCGCAAGCTCGGCGCAATCCCGGATCGGCCCGGCCTGCTCTCAAGCTACGAAGCCGGGTCGGTGCGGGTCGGGACCCACTGGGTCTACGTCACGCCGGAGGATACGTTCAGCGTGAAGCTCTCGCACGCCGACGTGCGGAAGACCTATCGCCACGACTCGGGCTGTGTCGCGGGCACCTTCATCGGCTGGACCCTGGCGGTCGGCGCGGCCATGGTTCTCTCCATCGTCTTCTCCCGCATCAACTCCTGAGCCCGGCGCGCTACGCGCGAGTTTCCAGGTGCCAGTTACCAGTTTCCAGTCATCAGTATCGGAGTCCGAACCATCTGTGTCCATCCGTGTCCATCTGTGGTTTCACTCTCTCCGTTTCGTGTTCTTCTTCGTGGCATCTATTCCGGTTTCTGGGCTAAAGCAGCGGGCGGGCACGAGGCCCGCCCGAAGATAGCAGGGACCGTACTACCAGCGGTTGCCGCCGCCTTCGCCGCCGCCGCCGCGACTTCCACGCTCGCGCGGGCCCCGGCTCTCGCTGCGGGCACGCGCCTCGTTCACGGTCAGCGGACGGCCGTCCATCTGGTACTGATTCAGGGCCGCGACGGCCGCTGCCGCCGCCTCATCCGTCGCCATTTCCACGAATGCGAATCCGCGGGAACGCTCGGTGAACTTATCCTTGACGATCTCTGCCGAGGCTACCTCGCCGTGCTGGGCAAACAGGTCACGGAGCTGGTCCTCGGTCGCGCTGAAGGGAAGGTTCCCCACAAACACGCGCTTTCCCATTACTGTACCTCCGATAGGTTTGCGCTTGGGGCTCGTTGCGGAACTACGGGTGCGGGCAAACAGAACATGCAGACCGGACTCATAGCCTCCTGACCGACCACAAGCATTCTCGAGACCTCACACTATGTGCAGGATACCGGGCCTCGTGGTATCAAGCGGATTATGTTAGCTTACCGACATACTCTGTCAAGCGAAATCCGCGAGCCCGGAAACGGACCGACGGACCGAGGGAAGTGAACCGCCAAGAACGCCAAGAGGCGAAGGGGAAAGGGGAAATGGCAAAGTGGGGAGAGGAACGTCGAGAGGGATGTCATTCCGACCGGAGCGAAGCGGAGAGGAGGAATCTCTCAGGAATCCGCAGATGACGCAAATGGCCCGGGCAGGCGGAGAGAGAACCACAGATGGAGACTGATGGCTCGGAGCCGGACGGAGATGCTATCCACAGATTACACAGATTACGCAGATTCTCCGGTCCCGATTTGGGGTTTAGGGTTTGGGGTTTAGGGTTTGCTCCAGCTACCGCTGCAGCACGATGCGCGCGGTGGCGTGTTCTCCCGCAACGTCGCAGCGAATGAAGTAGGCCCCTGACGGCAGGGGTTGCCCGAAGTCGTCCTTTCCGTTCCACGTCAGGGAGGAGGGAGGAGAGAGGAGGGAGAAGGAACGGACGGCGCGGCCCTGTGCGTCGTAGATTCGGATGGCGAGAGGCGAACGGCGAGAGGCGAATGGCGTCAGACGGATTGTCGTCGTCCCTGCGAACGGATTCGGCTCGCAGGTGAGCGATAGGGCCGGGGCGCGGGTCGGGCTTGCCTTCGGCTCCGCCACCGCGACACTGCCCAGCGAATCGGTCTTGATTAGGTAGAAGTTTGCCCTGCCCACGTGAAAAGACTCTGTGTAGCCTGCAAGCACGTAGCCGCCATCGGACGTCTGCTGGACCTCGTAGGCGACGTCATCCGAGTCACCGCCGAAGGTCTTGGTCCACAAGGTGTCGCCAATACTGTCGGTCTTGATGAGAATAATGTCGTCGTAGCCTGGGCCGAACGGCGCGGTCGAGCTGCAGACGACGTAGCCCGCATCGGGGGTTTGTTGCACCGACCAGCCGTAGTCGTAGTCGGCGTCGCCGAAGGTCCTGGTCCAGAGTGTGTCGCCATTGGCGTCGGTCTTGATCAGATAGACATCATATCCACCTGCGCCGAAGGACCACGTTTCTCCGGCGATGATGTACCCCCCGTCAGCGGTTTGCTGCACGGATCGGCCGTACTCGGGGTCCGTGCCGCCAAAGGTCCGGGTCCACTGCGTATCTCCCTTGGCGTCGGTCTTTACGAGGTAGACATCATCGCCCATGGTACCGGCGACGATGAAGCCGCTGTCAGCGGTCTGCTTGACCGATCGGCCTTCCGACTCCCACCTGCCGTGGTAGGTTCTGGTCCACACAGTATCACCGTTGGCATCGGTCTTGACCAGATAGGCAACAGGGCGGCTCGCGCCGGATGAATCGGTGTAGCCGGTGAGGACGAAGCCGCTGTCGAAGGTCTGCTGGACTGAATAGCAGTCCTCGGCGCCAAGGCCGCCGTGAGTCTTGGTCCACAGAGTATCGCCGTTGGCATCGGTTCTGATGACGTAGACGTCCGAGCCGCCCGCGCCGTACGAGTCGGTGCTGCCAGCGACGATGTAGCCGCCGTCCGCAGTTTGCTTGACTGAATAGGCCACATCGTAGCCTGTCCCGCCAAAGGTCCGGGTCCACAGCTTGTTGCCAGTGGAATCGGTCTTGACCACGTAGACGTCCATCAAGCCCGAGCCGTATGACCATGTGAGGCCTGCCATGATGTAACCACCGTCCGTGGTCTGCTGGACCGAGTAGGTGCAATCGTAGTCAGGACCGCCGTAGGTGCGCTGGAAGGTGATTTGGGCGGGCAGGGGAGAGGGCAAGAGGATTGCGGCCGATGCGGCCATGGCCAGTGCGAACGCTAACGAGCTACGATACATGACTGCCTCCTGTGGCGATTTGGTGGACGTCCACACCGAGATGCTAGTCGCGCGTGCCGGGTTTGTCAAATGCGCGGGCGGATTACGGGCAGGGTCCTCTTCCGGTCTAGGGTTTAGAGTTTGGGGTTTGGGGTTTGCCCGCTACGGCCTCTCGGTTCACTCGACCCCTGGAATCCTTGACCCCTGGACCCCTGTTTCTTGCTTCTCGCCCAGCACTCATCGCTCTCTTCAAAGTTCCGCGCGTCGTTCCTCTCGTCTTATCCTGGATTCCAGATTCAAGTGCGTATTGGAAAGGGTGAGCGAAAGTGTCGCAGAACGCGTCGGCAAACGTATCTGTCATCAGTCGGCGAGAGGGATGCGTCGCAGGTCGCTTCGAAGTTCACGACATCGGTCGCTTAGAAGTTCGTGAAGATGCTCTCGTCAAAGGTCTTCGCGAAGTCTGCA
>CAIVTL010000715.1 GCA_903908785.1 Caldifarciminota bacterium
CCAGCTATTATAGAACAACTCGATGTACTCGACAATCGCTGCTCTGGCTTCCAGTCTGGTCCGGAACCGTCGCTGGTAGACTAGCTCCACCTTCAGCGTCTTGAAGAGACTCTCCGCCACCGCGTTGTCATAGGGGTCGCCTTTGCGACTCATGCTCGGGACCATGCCGTGCCGCTTGAGCAGCTTCTGGAAGTCACCACAGGCATACTGCACGCCCCGGTCCGAATGATGTATCAACCCAGGCCCGGGTCGTCGCCGTCCGACCGCCATCTCAAGCGCATCCAGCGCCAGGTGTCGGGTCAGTCGGCTGCCCATCGACCAACCGACGATCCGGTGCGAACACAAGTCCATTTCGGTCGCCAGATACAGCCAGCCCTCGTCCGTCGGTATGTAAGTGATGTCAGCTACATAGACCCGGTCCGGCACTGCCACCTGGAAGTCGCGGTTGAGCCGATTCGGCGCTACCGGGAAGTCGTGCCCTGAATCGGTCGTCGGCCGGTACTTCCGATGCTGCACTGCAACTATGCCGTGCTGCTTCATCAGCCGTGCTATCCGGTTAGTGCTGCAGCGGATGTTACGCCCGTGCAGCTCGGCGTATATCCGCCGGCTGCCGTAGGTACGGCGGCTCTTCACGAAGACTTCTTGGATGAACATCAGCAAGTAGCGATTGCGGCGCTCGCGATCACTCTCGGGTCGGTCATGGGAAGCGTAGAAGGTGCTGCGGGGTACCTCGGCCAGGTGGCACTTACGTCTGACTGGCAGCCAGCTCTTGTCTTCGGCGATGAGCCGGACTCTCAATGCGCTTCCCGCGCCAGCCAGACTGCTGCTTTTTTTAGGAAGTCCCGCTCCTCTCGCAAGGTGGCGTTGTCCTTCCTCAACCGGCGGTTCTCTTCGGCTAGCGAGAGGTCCTCTTTGCCCGCCGCGGGCCCGGCACCCCATTGCCGAAACTGCCGCCGCCAGTTATGCAGGGTGTTCTGATTAAGGCCCAAGTCACGGGCCGCTTGGGCGACGGGTATGCCGCCCTCGGTCGTTAGTCGGACTGCCTCGATCTTGTACTCACGCGTATAGACTTTGCGTGGCTTCGTCTCTGTGTTCAAACGTTACCTCCGGTTTGATGCTACATCTACCACTACAGATGTCCATCGAACCGGGGGCACCCCAGCTTATCCGCCAGCAGCACGGCTGCGGATGACGCATCGACAAGTTGATAGGTAAGCCACTGCTTGCCGCCGATAGTCATGATGTTGCCGACCAGCGCCTGGGCTGCGCCGTACTTCTTGGCCGAGTCCGCGGCCGCGACCACGTTGTAGCAGAACGTGCCGGCCGCCGGGTCGACCACGATGTACTTATAGGTCCCGTTCAGCGCGTCGCGCATGACCTGAGTGGTTGTCCTGATGACCGAGGCATCCACGCCTCGCGCCTCGAAATCATACAGCAGTATCTTCGTCTGCGGCAGCGCCACCGCGCAAAGAACACAGAGCAGAATCACAGACCGGAGTTTCGACATCATTGCCTCCTTATTGGCGCGATTATTCTGACCGGGTCTGGCGCTTTGTCAAGCCCGCGTTTTCCCGCCAGTCAGCGCACCATGGTGCTCAGCATCGCGGCCAGGTACTCCCAGAACGGGTTCTCGAATACGCTCTTCGGGCCCCAATCTCCCGGCTCGGCCCTGGCCAGGGCGTCATCAACCTTGCCGGTGCGCTCCATCTCGGCCCGGGTCCGGGAGAACCCCTTGAGCGCCTGGAATGCCTTCTCCAGCTCGCCGGAGTCCAGCCAGACCCCATGTCCCAGCGGGCAGGCGTCGACCAAAAAGGTCCTGGCCGCCTCGCCGCCGTACCAGTAGCTCGTCATATCGCTGGCACAACGCGGGCACAACAAAGGCTCCAGTTTGAACTGGTCGGCCGGCGTGTCCCGGTTCGGGTCGGTAGCCGGGCCGGCCTGCTTCAGAGCCTCCGGCACGCGCTCCCAGCCGCGCTTAAGGACTTCCTCCAACTCGTCGCCTTGGGCGTCAAACCAGAGACCCCGGCACTGACTGCACCGGTCGAGCGTTGTCGAACCGGCCTGCGCCGGCACGAGCTCGGTCTCGCGGCATCGTGGACACTTCGGGTGTGTTAGCATCATGTCTCCAATATCTTCGATTCTAGGCCAAGAGTTGCGGCAGTCAACCGCCCCCGAACTCCAAGATAGAACGCCACACGCCAATTGCCGATTGCCAATTGTCGATTGTCAG
>CAIVTL010000716.1 GCA_903908785.1 Caldifarciminota bacterium
GCCAACTGCAAACTGGTACCCGGTCACTCGCGAGCAGCGCGCGGGGTTTGTCCTACTCCTGTACGTTTATCAACTCGAACCTCAGCCGCTTCAAGATGGTCTCGTCCAGTTGGCGCACCTTCCACTTGGCGATAATGGCGTCGGTCTCGTTCTTCAGGACCGCACCGCCGTAGGTGTTCGACTTCTTCCATATCTCACGGCAGTAGTTGAGATAGGCGACGTACAACGGGGTCGAAACCCCGGTCCTATCAATCGCTTCCTTGGCCTGCAGCTCATAGCTGGAAAGCTCGGTCTGGCGGTTCGCGTGGCGCTGGACTGCGGCCATGCGCATGTCGTCATTGGTCTGCTTCACCCTCTCAGGCTTGGTCTTCGTCTCATAGGCGAACTGACGGTCAACGTTGTTGCGAAATCTGCCGGGCATGTTGCTCCTTTCGACCTTCTCTGGATCGGTGCCGGCAACAGCGCCGGCACGCGAACGCGTTCAGGAAATCATTTCACAAAACCCAAAGAAGTATAACCCCTGCCGGTGGTTAGCGCAAGGAATACCATTGGGCATGACTACCACCGCTACGTGGACAGGTACTTGGACCGGGATACCCGCCCCGATACCCACTCCACGTACTTGACAATTACCCACTGGGCGTAGCCCGGGGGCTACCCCCGGGCCATGGGGAGGTACGCCCCGGGGGAGGCCCGGCGGGAGATAGACAGGTAGTACCACAGCTACTATCGGTCTTACACCCATAGATACTATGCCTCGTACACTGACGGCTTCTCCCCCGCCGCGATGGGGCGGATATAGCCCCCGGCGTAGGAGAGATAGTATTGCCAAATGCCTACCGCGGCGCTGCTTCCGATGGCAATTCACGTCGCGGCTGGCGGCAAGTCCGGAAGCCGGATGGGAACGGGAATGTGGTGAGGACGCAGACGAATCACAAGCACCAGACTTTAAATCCCGGACAAATCCCGAGGCATCAAAGCCCAAACGAGGAGAAAGAACGGGCGTCCTTCGCCTTTGCCTGATGTCGTGACGCTTGACGCTTGTTTGGAGCCAGGGACTGGAGCCTTGAGATTTCCCGGCCCGGCCGGAGCGGAGCGTCATCCTGAGGCGGAGCCGAGGAGTCTCCGGAGGCGAAGACTCTTCGCTGCGCTCAGAGTGACGGAGAAGCCGACATCGGGGCCGGGATACCCTTCCTGAGGTCTGACCGCCCGAAGCGAAGCTTCTTTGGACTGCGGCAGCGCAAGCTGCCGCTTTTCGAAACACCGGACTCGGCAAGTTACGAGTTGCGAGACGCGAGAGGAGAGTTACGAGTTACGAGTTACGAGTTGCGAGTTGCGGGTTCGGGATTAGGATTTAGAGTTTGGGGTTTAGGGTTTGACTGCCCTTTGGTGCTGGTTTGTGATTTGTGATTTCCCGTCCTCGCGGGTGCGGGTTCTGCCGTCATTGACACGAGGGCCGGGGTCGTTATCCTAGACCGCATCGTGAACACGCAGCCCACATGAACGAAACCGGTGACACGACTCTCCGCCTGAATCCGGGCTCGGCCGGACACCCATGCCCATGAGCAGCCAACCCGGGAATCAGGACCGGCCGGACGTCAAGCCCCTCTCCTCTCTCCCCCGACTCAACCCGAACCCGGTTATCGAGATTGACCCATCCGGCGGCGTTACGTTCCTCAGCGACGGAGCGACTCGCGCGCTGGAGAGCCTCGGCAGGAATGCGTCTCCTGACGTTTTCCTCCCGCAGGACATGGACGAAATCCTGGCAGCGCTGAAGCGAAGGGAGCGGGCTGTCTTCCGGCGCGAGGTGAGGGTCGGCGACCGGGTTTTTGATGAAAGCATCTGCATCGCGCCCGAGCATGATGCCGTGGGCATCTACGCGACCGACATCACCGAACGTAAGCTGGCCGAGACCGCGCTGCTGACCCAACGGAACCGCGCCCAGGACTATCTCGACGTTGCCGGCGTCATGTTGGTCGCGATGGACACCACCGGCAGGGTGACACTCATCAACCGGCGCGGCTGCGAGGTGCTGGGCTGGCCCGACCAGGAGGCGCTCGGCCGGAATTGGTTTGAGACGTTCCTGCCGGAGCGGACGCGGACCGCGACGCGGACCGTCTTTCGCCAACTGCTGGCCGGCGAACCGGTAGGGCCGGAGTACTCGGAAACCATCGTGCTGACCCGCTCCGGCGAAGAACGGTTGATTGCCTGGCATGACCGGTTGCTGCGGGATGAAGCCGGCAACGTCACCGGCATCCTGAGTTCGGGCGAGGACGTCACCGAACGCAGGCGGGCCGAGCAGGAACTGCGGAGACAGACCGCTTTGCTGAGGGCGCTGGTCGAAAGCCCGCCGGACATCATCATCTTCGCCCTCGACCGCAGCTACCGCTACACGACGTTCAATGCCAACCACGCCCGCGAGATGAAAATGGTGTACGGCGTGGATATCGGGGTGGGCATGAACATGCTCGACATCATTAACATTCCCGAAGTCAGGGCGAAGGCGCGGCAGAGTCTCGACCGGGCCCTCGCCGGGGAGAGTTTCACCGAGGTCGAGGTCCAGCCCGGCCTGGACATCTGGTACGAGTTCAACTGGAGCCCGATTCACGCTCCCGACGGCAGCGTAAACGGCCTGACCGCGTTCATTCACGACATCACGCAGCGCAAACGGGCGGAAACCGCGCTGATGGAAAGCGAGGCGAAGTACCGGCTCGTGGTCGAGACGGCGGGTGAAGCCATCGCCATGGTCCAGGACGGGAAAGTGGTATTCGCAAACTCACATGCGAGTGAGATGTCCGGGTACGCGCGCGAAGAGTTGCTCACGCGGTCTTTCATCGACTTCATCCTGCCTGAGGACCGCGCGCTGGTCGCCGACCGCTACCGCCGGCGACTCACCGGTAAGGATGCCCCCGGCCCCTACGAAGCCCGCATCGTTGACCGGAACGGCGCCACGCACCACCTGGAAATCAACGCCGTCAGCATGGAATGGAAGGGGCGGCCCGCGACCCTCCACTTCTTCGCCGACGTCACCCGACGGAAGCAGGCCGAGGCCGCGCTCATCGAGAGCGAACTCAAGTATCGCCGCGTCTTCGAAACCTCGAATGACGCCATGATGCTGCTCGACTCGGAGCGGTTCTTCGACTGCAACGAAGCCACGTTGAGGGTTTTCGGGTGCTCGACTCGCGATGAGTTCCTGGGCAAACACCCGGCGGAAGTCTCGCCGCCGGTCCAGCTTGACGGCCGGCAGTCCCGCGTCGCCGCGGACGAAAACATGGCGGCCGCGCTCCGCGACGGCCGGAACTACTTCGAGTGGCTCCACCGGCGGGCCGATGGCAGTGTCTTCCCGGCCGACGTACTGCTGACACCTTTGGACTTTCAGGGCCGGACGGTACTGCAGGCGACGGTGCGCGACATCTCGGCCCGCAAGCAGGCCGACCATGCGCTCAGCGAGAGTGAAGAGCGCTACCGCCGGCTCGTCGCGGATATGGGCGAAGGCATCGGCGTCGGCGATGCGGACGAGCGGTTCACTTTCGCCAACCGGGCCGCTGAGGAACTATTCGGCGTCCCCGCCGGCGGTCTCGTCGGTCGCAGTCTGCTTGAGTTCCTCGACACGGGACAGGCGGGATTCGTCCACCGGCAGACTGCCCGGCGCCGGGCCGGCGGGACGAGTTCATACGAGCTGGAAATAACGCGGCCGGACGGGACGAAACGGACGACTCTGATTACCTCTTCGCCACAGTACGACACCGAAGGCAACTACACCGGCGCGTTCGGCATCTTCCACGACATCACCGCCCGCCGGCAGGCCGAGCAACAGGCCCGGACCGAACGCGACCAGTTGCGGCGCATCCTTGATGCCGTACCGGACGGCGCCTACGTCGTCGGGCAGGACTACGAACTCCAGTACCTCAACCCGGCCTTGCTCGCCCGCGGCGGTCCGGTGAACAGCCGCAAGTGCTTCGACTACTTCCACGGCCGGGCCGAGCCCTGTCCGGGTTGCGCCAACCCGCACGTCTTTGCCGGCGCGGCGACGCGGCGCGAGTACACAACCAGACAGGGCGGCGTTACCTACGACATCCAGGACGTTCCGATCACCGGCGATGACGGCCGCCCGGCCCGGCTCGTCTTCATGCGCGACATCACCGCGCGCAAGCGGGCTGAAGCCGAGCTGGCGAAACACCGCGAGCACCTGGAGGAACTGGTACGCGACCGGACCGCCGAACTCGAAGCCGCGAACCGGGAACTGGAGGCGTTCTCCTATTCGGTCTCGCACGACCTGCGGGCACCGCTGCGGGCGATTGACGGTTTCACGCAGATCCTGCTCGATGACTGCGGGCCGCAACTTGACGCGGCGGCCCGCGGCCACCTGGGCGCGGTGAGCGCCGGGGCCCGCCAGATGGCGGAGCTGATTGACGACCTGCTCAGCCTCGCGCGCATCGCCCGCCTGCCGCTGGAACGCCGGCCGGTCGACTTAAGCGAGCTGGCACGGACGATTGCCGGTGAGCTGCGCGGGGCCGAGCCGGCAAGGCAGATAGAGCTGGTGGTCCAGAACGGCATGACCGCGCCGGCTGACCCGGTGCTGACGGCGATGGTACTCCGTAACCTGCTGGGCAATGCCTGGAAGTTCACGTCCCGGCACACGACCGCCCGGATTGAGTTCGGTGAGACGCGGGTCAACGGCGAGCGAGTCTGGTTCGTGCGCGACGACGGGGCCGGTTTCGAAATGGCCTACGTTAGCCAGCTCTTCGCGCCGTTCCGTCGGCTGCATACTGAGCATGATTTCCCCGGCTCCGGTATCGGGCTGGCTATCGTCCGGCGCATCGTGCAGCGGCACGGCGGCCGGGCCTGGATTGAAGCGGAAGTGGAAAAGGGTGCTACCTGCCGGTTCACGCTGGAGCCGGCGTCAAAGGAAGCACAGGGCGCGTAGGACGCGCAAGTCAAAAGGCAAAATGCAAATATCAAAATGCAAAATGCCCGGCCCTTCGGCAAACTTGGGCAGGCTCACGCCGCCGACAGACGAGATTCCTCGTCGCTTCGCTCCTCGGAATGACATCTTCGCAAGAATGACGATACAGCACACTTGGAGGATAGAGCATGGATAATAGCAGCGAGAAGGTAATACTCCTCATTGAGGACAACCCGCGCGACGAAGAGCTCACGCTCCGGGCCCTGGCCAAGTGCGGCATCAGCAACCGGGTCGTCGTCTGCCGCGACGGCGCCGACGCCCTCAACTACATTTTCGGCCGGGGCAACTACGAAGGACGGAACCCGGCCGAGTTTCCCGCCATCACGTTGCTGGACCTGAAGCTGCCCAAGGTTGACGGGCTGACCGTGCTGGAGCGAATTCGCCTCGACGAACGGACCCGGCTGATGCCGGTCGCGATTCTCACGTCCTCGGACATGGAAGAGGACCTGATTCGCGGCTACCGGTTGGGAGTCAACAGCTTCGTACGCAAGCCGGTCAAGTTCGAGCTCTTCATCGAGGCCATCCACCAGCTCGGCGTCTACTGGCTGCTCCTGAACGAAAAGCCGCCGCAGCAGGACAAACTCTAGACCCCAAGATAGAGGACAAACTCTAAACCCCAAACTCTAAACTCCAAGAGGAACGGAGACGGACGCGGACAAACTCTAAACCCCAAACTCTAAACTCCAAGAGGAACGGAGACGGAC
>CAIVTL010000717.1 GCA_903908785.1 Caldifarciminota bacterium
AAGAACGGCCACCGCCAGCAGTTGACCCGGGTAAAGATTGCCCGGATCAACCCCGGCTCCTAGCCCGGGCGCGGCAGGAAACCAACCGGGAGGCTTGATGCAACACCACCAGAGATTGCCGGCGCTGATTGCGTTACTCGCGCTGGCGGCGACCTGCTTTGCGAACCTCGCGACCAATGCCGATTTCTCGCTCTGGGAGAATCCGAACCAGCCGACCGGCTGGACCCTGGAGGACACAACCAAGACCAGGGTCGAACAAAGCTCGGGCCCGGCCCGCTCGCCGCAGTATTCGGCGGGCGAAACGCGCCTGGTTGACAGCCTGGGCAACAACAAAGGCCTGAGCCAGTTTGTGGCGGTAAACCCGGACGCACCTTACGCACTGACTGCCTGGTGCTTTGATGAAGACCCGCTGGTCAAAGGCGGCGTCAGCATCACCTGGCGCACGGCCGACTCCAGCTACATTTCCAACTCCGGCGTGACGAACAGCGACTCCGGGCTAACCGGCTGGCAGAAGCTGACCAAGACCGACAGCTCCCCGGCCGAGGCCGGGCTGGCAGAAGTACTGCTCCGGGTCTATAACCTGAGCGGGAGCACCCCGGCCGGCGGCAAGGTGTACTTCGATGACGTCGAGTTCGACACCGGCATGGGGGCAATCGTTGAAGAAAGGCCCGGCCGGCAACTCAGCGCGGTCGAACTCGAACTCCGGCCCAACCCGGCGACCGGACAAGCCATGGTCTCGTTCGGGCTTGCCCGGGCCGCACACGTTGCCCTGAATGTCTACGACCTGACCGGCAGCTCGGTTGCCGAACTCTATGACGGCGGGCTCGAAGCCGGACAGCACCGCTTCCCATTCGCGGGCCGGAACCGTGAAGGTGCATTGCTCCCGGCCGGCCTCTATTTCCTGGTCCTGACCGACGGCGGAAACCGCAGCACGGTCCGCAAGGTCGTGTTCGAACCGTAAACTATGAAACTCGAAAGGATATCCAAATGGAACTGACCGCATCACAGAAGATAGAGAAACTGGGCAAGGCCGTGTCCGGCATGACCCAGGCCGAACTATCCCGGGCCGTCGGGGTCTCCCGGGAGCGCATCCGGCAACTGATGCCGCGGCTGAAGCTCAAGCCGAGCCGCCGCATCCGCGCCTGGCACCGGACAGTTTCGCGCCGGACCTGCACGGCCATGGCCAACCTCCACGATCGCGGCGAGTCCTTGTCCGCAATCGGCCGGACCTATGGCGTAAGCGACTACCACGTCCGCGAAGCCATCCGCCAGGTCAGACGTGAAATCGAGCCGGCCGGCAGGATTCAGCGTCTATGCCGCCAGGAAGCCATCCGCAAGCTGCTCTCTCGGGGCATGGCCTTTGAGCAGGCCTGCGACAAGCTCGGCTTCAGCGGACTGCAGCGCCGTCGCTACCGCCGTCAGATGGGTTTCCGCTGGGAAGGCGTCAGGACCGTACCGGCCCGTCAGCGCGGCCGCAAGTAAAATTGGAAGTTAGGAGTTAAGAGTTAGGAGTTAGGGGCTTCCCTTGGCTGCTAACTGCTAACTCCTATCTGCTAACTGGTTCGTGTTTGGGTATTGGGCGATACAAGAATTGAACTTGTGACCTCTGGTATGTGAGACCAGCGCTCTAACCAACTGAGCTAATCGCCCGCTTCAGACATCCGAATTGTAGCAGCGCTGCCCGCCGTGTCAACCGGGGGCAGCGCTCCCAAGAACCGAGATAGGATTAACCACAGAGGCCACAGAGAGCACAGAGTCGGGTGAGGGTCGGGATTCCGCTCCGTACCCTCCAAATCTCTGTGTGCTCTGTGGTTCAATATCGGATTTGGGGAGCGCTACTGGCCGATAATCTGAACCCCGCCGCCTGAACCCGGCAGCCCGGCCAGCACCCGGCCCGCCTCGGCTGCGCGCTCACGCTCGTCCAGCTTCACGAACAGCCGCACGGCCTGGTCCAGTCGCGCCCGGGCGGCCTCGACCTCCCCCGCCCCGGCATGCAGCCGTCCCAGTTCCAGCAGACAGTCCGCCTCACCCCGCAGGTCGCCTTCGGACTGACGCAGTTGCAGCGACCGCTGCAGGTTCTCGCGCGCCGGCGCGGCGTTACCCAGCGCCAGATTCACCGCCGCCATCTCGAACAGTGACCACGCCTCAATCTCAGGGTCGGCGCTCGAATGGGCCAGCCGCAGTCCGTCTTCGAGCCGGGACCTGGCTTCGTCCAGCCGCGACTGTTGCCGGAGAGCAACGCCGACACCGACCAGGTCACGCGCCTGCGCCCGCGTGTCATTCAGCTTCCGGTGCAGGTCGGCGGCGGCCTGGGCCGCGACCGTGGCCTTGGGCCAGTCGCGCTGCCCGGCATGGACCAGCGCGGCCTCGGCCAGCGTTGCGGCCAGGATGCCGTCCTCGGCCAGCCGCCGGGCCAACGCCTGCCCCCGCTCCAGTCTCTGCAGCGCCTCGGTCGAAAGACCGGCGGCACGCTGCGCCTGCGCCAGGTACAGCGACACCCATGCCTCGGCTTTCTGGTCCGCCAACTCCTCGCCCAGTACCAGCGCGTCGGTCAAGGACTTGATGGCGTCATCGACCCGGCCAAGCCGCAGTTGTGCCCGGCCGACGCCGGCCAGGTCGTGACACAGCTCCCGCTTCCTTGCGTCCTCACGGTCGACCTGCGCCGCTTCCTCGAACATCGTCCGCGCCTGGTCGAATGCACCGGCGGCCAAACAATGCTCGGCCATCTCTTCGAGATTCCGCGCCTGCAGGAGCCTGTCCCCCACCTCCCGCGCCACCGCCAGCGAACGCTCGTGGTACTCGTGGGCGGCATCCGACTCGCCCATTAGTGCGTGGATAAGTGCCAGTTCATAGAGCAGACGCGCCTGCGGGCGCGCCTGGTGGATTTCTTCGTAGAGGTGAAAAGCCCGCTCCAGCACCTCCAGCGCACGCGGGGCGTCACCCTGGATGCGGTGGATGACGCCGATGGCCGCCAGCCGTTCCGCCTCGCCAAACCGGTCATTCACCTGCCGGGCCAGCAGCAGGCCGTCCTCGTGCGCGGCCCGCGCCTTGTCCAGTTCGCCCTGGCGGAACAGCACTTCACCCGCCGCCCCGAACTGACGAACTGCGCTCACCCGGTCCCCGGCCGCCTCCAGTGCGTGCAGCGCCTGGCGGTGGTAGACGAGCGCCCGGTCGTTCTCCTTTGCGCCCTCGGCCAGTTCGGCCAGTCGAACCAGTGCCGCGGCCTCCAGTTCGTGCAGGCCCAGCTTCCGGCTTAAAAGCACACAATTATCAAGATGACGGCCGGCATCACGAGCCAGGCCCTGCTCGCCCGCCATCACGCCCAGTGCCAGCAGGCTTACCGCCTCGCCGGCCCGGTCCTGCGCCTCGCGGCTGGCGGTCAGCGCTCCCTCAAACTCGACGCGCGCTTTCTCCGGCTGGACCAGCAGCAGCCGGCAAACGCCGCAGAGCACGCGCAGCGCCACGACCTCGGCGCCGCTGGCTTTGGCCTGCGCCTTGGTCCAGCGCTCACCGGCGCGGTCCCATTCGGCCTGCGTTGCGTACTTCGCCCCGGCCTCAAACATGTCCGCGACCTCCTGGTCGGCCGCCGTGGGCAGGCCATCCAGGTAGACGAAACCCAGCCGGCGTCGAATTGACGCCAGCCGCTCACGATACTTACGGCCCGCCGCATCCTCCAGCAGCGCCAGCCGACTCTCCAACCCGGTCGCCCGTGATTCGACTGCCCGGCGGCCCAGCAGCCAGCCGGCAAACCCGGCCGCTGCCGCCGCCACAATCCCGGTCACTAACGCGGCAATCACTCGCGCCTCCCGGTACTATCCCGTCGCCGCATATGCTTCCTGCTCCTTTGCCGATAGATGAATCTTGGGAATGGTCTCCGACCCGGCCCAGCTAAGGTTAGGCCAAATCGGCCGCAGGTCAAGCCGGCGCGACGGCGGAACGGCTACCCCGGCGAACAAGGAAAACCTTGACCGTGCATGTCACCGTGCTACAATCGAGCCTCCAAGCAGAGGCAGGCGCGGCGCGGACCAGGTCCCGAGCCGGGCATGCAGAATGTCTGAAGAGACCAGAAGGAATCGAAGCACCAAGGAGGCTCGATGTTGAAAAAGACAGTAATGCTCGCGCTCATCGTCATCGGTGTGATGTTCATGGGCAGTTGCACCAAGGCCACCAAGCTGACCGGCACGCTGATACTGCAGACCGGCCAGTCCGGCGACGTCCAGAACAGCAAAGTCCAGCTCTTCGTGTCCCAGGACCTCACCGGCAACCCGGTGAAAGAAGTCGCGTCCCAGCAGAACACCACCATCAACTCGCCATTCGAGTTCGCCGACCCGGTCGAAGGCTACTACTACGTGCTCGCATGGAAAGACCTGAACGGCGACGGCGTGGTCAGTGACAAGGACATCGTCGGCATCCACGGCGGCACGTACACGCCGGGCCACGGTGGGACCCAGGTTACTGTCAAGGATGGCAAGACCACGGACTGCGGCGAAATCGTGATGCTCATATACAAGGAGCTGAAGATCAGCGCCTCGGGCGAGCGCGTCAACGCCGCGACCGAGACCAACTTCACCTACTCCTTCAACTACGACGTGACAGTCACTTCGCTGACCATCACGTTCCCGGGCAACGCTCCGGTGAACGACCCGGACGCTGTCGGGGCCAAGACCGCCGGGACCAGCTACCATTCCGACGGCTGGAACACCGGCGGCGGTGTGATGCCGACCGGCGCGCACACGCTTGAGTTCGTCGGCACGTGGGAAGGCAACGCCTTCGACATCATCGTCACGGTCA
>CAIVTL010000718.1 GCA_903908785.1 Caldifarciminota bacterium
AATCCCAATGGGCACAATGCGTTCCTTCGCTCCCTTGCCCATCACCTTAATGACCCCTCTGTCCCTATCCACTTAGTTGCCCACATCGTTCCTCCATGGCCTTCTGAGCAGGCTAGGAACAACCGGCCCAGGGCCGCTCGAACCTGTATTGTGATTTGCGCAGGTCTTTTGCGTTTCTCGACGAGGACCTGCATCTGCCGGAGCCAAGCCTGGTCCGGCTGACTAATTTTAGGCCCCCCTTGCTCGCCGTCAAGTCCTGCCTGTTGGTTGAGTTACGAGTTACGCGTTGCGGGCTACGAGTTACGGGTTGCGGTCTTCGGCAAGGGACGAATGAACAAAGCCGCCCGCACGGGCGGGCGGCTGGGAGGTGAGACGACGGAATTCTAGTTGAGCTTTGCGATTCGAGTGTGGGCGATGGTTCTCCGGGACTGGTCGCGTAGGAGGGCGAGGTAGAGCCCGGGAGGGAATGACAAAGTGGAAAGGAGAAATGACGAAGTCCGAACCGGCAAGGAACGGACCAGTGAACCGGAAGCGTCGTAGAGGGACAAGGATGAAGGGGGAAGGATGAAGGATGAACCAGAAATGCGTACAGTCGTCGTGCGGCGGCACGGGTTGGGACTGGCGGTGAGCGTTACCGGGCCGGGAATCGGCGCCGGGGTCTGGTCGGATACGCCGGTCCACACGACTGGTATGATGGTGTCGTAGGGGTAGAGGTTGTTGCCGGTGACGACGAGGCGCAGGCCGCCGGTGTCCGCTACAGTAATTGACAGGGCCACCTGACCGAGTGTGTCGGTGTGTCCGTAGGAGTAGATTGAGGTGTCCATCGAGGCGCAGACGAGAGCGCTTTCGACCGGCGTGCCTTGCCAGTTGACCGTGACGGCGAGTTGCTGTGGCCCGGGCGGAAGACTGGTCGGGTGCTCGACTGTGAGCGGCCGGGGCGTGGCGGTCCAGATGCCGAGGTTGGGGTCACCGTAGAGCGTATACCCGCGGTAGTCGTAGGTGTCGGCCGGGAATTCGGCGTACAATTGCTGCCTTGCCCGCACCGCGGTCTTGCCCAGTTGCCAGATGGTGTCGGCGAACAGACCATCGAAGAAACCGCGCGCTATCGCCCCGCGCTGCCGCGCCACCTGGTCGTCCGGATGAGTGTTGCCGAAGAAGGCGACGCCGCCATGGAGGTTACCTGTGTCACCGCTCCGGAGCCAAAGTTCGCCGAGCATCTCTTCGTAAGGAGTCAGGGTCATCGTCTGGCAGGTGATTGAGCAGACAATGGGCAGTTGGTTGGTGGCGGTTATGGCGTCGGGCGTTACCTGGTCGAAGGGCTCCGGCCAGTTGCCGCCGGCGGGGCCCCGGTAGAGGACGAGGCCGGTGCCTGAGTCGCAGGAGTTCATCACGTCGGCAGAGGCGTTGCCGCGCGCGCTGGAGAAGGAGTCGCAGTTGACGAATCCGGCAGCGTGAGCCTTGCGCGCCGCGTTGCGGATGTTACTCCAGTAGATGGTGTCGTCCGGGTCGCCGCCTTCGCGGATGAGCGTTGTTATCCGCCGCATCCACAGACTGTCGGTCAGGTCCGGGTCGCGTTCGTACCTGAGGGTCTTGGCGACCATGACTTCCAGTTCGGCCGGAGTTGAGGCCGGGAGCCGGCCGACCGCCAGCTCGGCCCGGTAGTCGCCGGTCACGTCGGCGTAGATGTTGTCCGAGCCGCAGTACACGTACCCGTGCCAGATGTACAGCCGGGCAGGCAGCGCCGCGCCGTCACCGACCAGCAGGACATACTCGGGCCGGACCAGCCATGAGGTGTATGCGTTGTGAATGTAGTCCTTGATTGCGGTCGTATCGCTGCCGATTTGAGACAGCGTGACGACCTTGGTGGAGACACCGGTTGCCTGTTTCCACTGGACAAGCGGCTCTATCGGTGCGCGTAGCGAGTCCGCGCAGATGACAAGATACTTCGCGCCGTTCTCGGCGCGAGCCGTGAGCAACAGGACCGGAAGAGCCAGAATCAGCAGCGTCTTCATCGCGTCCTCCTTTGGGACCGACAATTAAGCGAAACGCCAGGCGTCAGTTGAATCCACGGGCGAAGCCGCGGTGCCCTCAACTGCCTGGCTCTCTCGACCGGACAGATGCGAACCCAATAGATTGTATCTCCGATTCAGGGCGTGAGTCAAGCTCAGGGCCCCGGTGAGTTACGAGTTACGAGCTACGGGTTACGAGTTGCGGGTTGCGAGTGGGGGGCGAGAGAACGGAGCCGCCCGCGGGGGCGGGCGGCTGGAGGAAGCGAGTGAAAGGAGTTAGTTCAGCTTCGTGACCCGGGTTCGGCCGAGCGACTGCCCGGACGGGTCACACAGAATAGCGAGGTAAACACCGGCGGACAAGGATGAGGAATGAAGGATGAAGGATGAAG
>CAIVTL010000719.1 GCA_903908785.1 Caldifarciminota bacterium
TACAGGACCTGCTGCTCGGCCAGTACGCGTCCGGCAAGGTCCGATTCTACGCGAACACCGACTCGAACTTCAATCCGGTGTTCGGTGACTTCGTCTATCTCCAGGCCGACGGCGTTGACATATCCGTAAGCTCCGGCTGATGCCAGGGCGCGACAGTCGCCGTGTGCGACTGGAACAACGACGGCCGGCTGGACCTCATCACCGGAGAGCGCCTCGGCTACTTCACCGTCTTCCTCAGGACGGACTCTGGAACTCTCGCCAATGCCGGAAGGATTCAGGCCCACGGCGTGGACATCGTGACCAGCAACAACTCGTGGCCGACGGTCTGCGACTGGAACCGGGACGGTCGCAAGGACCTGCTCGTAGGCCAGGAAGGCGTCGACCAGCCATGCAACGTCTATGTCTACCTGAATGAGGGAACGGATTCCGTCCCGGTCTTTGGTGACTCCACGCCGGTCCTCCACAGTGGGATTCCCTTCAACGACTGCCGCTGCGTGCCGGTGTTTCTGGACCTTGACCGCGACGGGCGCCGGGACCTGATTCTGGGGGAGTGGTACAGCTCGGTGCGCTTCTACCAGAACGTCGGCACCGACACGAACCCAGCTTTCACCACATTTGTCAACTTGGTCGAACCGGACCCGGACAGCTTCCTCAACGGCAACCCGCCGCGCGTGAACTTCACCGACTGGGACGGCGACGGCGACATGGACATGATAACCTGCGACTACTACGGCTCAGTCTTCCTCCGGCGCAACATCACCGCCACGGGCGTCGAGGAAACGATGAACGATGAACGAGGAACGATGAGTGCGGCAACCATCGTGCGCCGCGTGCTCAATCTGCAATCTGCAATCTGCAACCTGCAATCTGAAATCATCCTCCTGGATGCGGCCGGACGGAGAGTACTAATGCTCAAGTCTGGCTCGAATGACTTGAGCCGCCTCGCCCCCGGCGTCTACTTCGTGCATTCGGCAATCGACAATCGTCAGTCGCAAATCGCGCGCGTTGTCCTGACCCGGTAGCGGCGCGCGGCGGGCAACATCACTTCGGGGCGGGCGAAAGCCCGCCCCGCTTCAATCCCATCATCAGGAGTGACGCCGGCCCAAGGTTGACTTGGGGCGGGCGTGGCGTAAGCTGAAACGAGGTTTGAAGTGACCCAGCAGACGCTATCCGAAGACGAACTCATTCGAATCATCCGGCGCACGGTGAAGAGCCGCGGCCGGGTGCGGCTCGGCATCGGCGATGATGCGGCGGTGCTGAGGGATGGGACGGTTATTACGACCGACGCGTACGCCGAGGGCGTGCACTTTGACCTTTCGTATATGAGCCTGCGGCAAGTTGGGGAACGCTGCGCTTGCGGGGCGATTTCGGATGTGGTGGCGATGGCGGCGGAGCCTGCGGCAGTGCTCGTTGCACTCGCACTGCCGAGAGCTAGCAGTGAGCAGTTAGCAGCTAGCAGTTGCCGGAGTCGGGGCGAAGTCAGAAGCCTGATGCTAGAAGCTAGAAGTCAGGAGTCCGGACGCGGACGGCTGCCAGCCGTTAGCCGTGAGCCGTTAGCTCTGGTTGTCCGCGAGCTCTACCGCGGCATTGAAAGCGTGTGTGCGGAGATGGGGTGCGAGGTCGCGGGAGGAGATATCATCGTCGCTGACCAGTTGATGCTGGCGTTGACAGTCACGGGGAAGACGAGGACGCCGAAGCTCAGGAGCGGGGCGCGGCCGGGAGACCATTTGTACGTCACAGGACACTTGGGTTCCGCGGAAGCTGGTCGCATACTGCTGGCAGCGTGCGCAAATCCCAAATCCCAAATCCCAAATCCCAAACAAATCCCAATGTCACAATGCTCCAAACTGACCCGCCGCCATCTGCGGCCGGTACCCAGGTTGGCAGTAATGCGGGCGATTAAGTCTCGTATCCACGGCCTGATAGACACGTCGGACGGGCTCGCGACCGATGCGCGGCACTTGAGTGAGATGAGCGGGGTGCGGATTGTGCTGGATGCCGAGGCGCTGCCGGTCCTGCCCGGCGTGAGCAGGTTTTGCTCGGAGAGGGGCCTCGACCCCGTTGGTTTCGTACTGGGGGCGGGAGAGGACTATGAGTTGCTTTTCACCGGCGGGCAACGTTTCCCAGACACGGTGAGCGGCGTCAAGGTTACTCGAATCGGAAGCATCGAGAAAGGCAGGGGGGTGCGCATCCGGCGCGATGGCCGGGTTCTGCCTGTAACGGTCTCGGGCTATGACCATCTCGGGGTTGACAACGGCAAGAAGAGTTGTTAACAATATGTGGATAACCATGTGGATAAGCCGGCGGGGCGGCGGTCTTGACCGACACTAAAAGCGAGTGGAGAGGCAGGCAGCTACTCAGGCGGAATTGGGACTTCTGCGCCCTTTGATGTCGCAAGTCACTAATTGGCAATCAGTTACGGAATCGTGGGGATGGTATTGTTCGGTATTGACTACCAGCGATTGTGTGTTAAGATGCTATGAAGCTACTATATGAAGTGTCCATTCTGCGGTGATGACGATGACCGGGTTCTCGACTCGCGGCCCGCACGCGATGGCGCGGCGGTCAGGCGGAGGCGCGAGTGCGCCAAGTGCAACAGTCGGTTCACGACCTACGAGTACGTGGAGCGGACGCCGTTGATGGTCGTCAAGCGGGATGGGAGTCGGCAGCCCTACGACCGCGGGAAGCTGCTGGCCGGGGTCGTGCTGGCGTGCCGCAAGCGGCCAATCAGCCGCGACGATATGGAGAAGCTGGTGGATTCAGTTGACGTCAAGCTGGGCGAGGATTCCCGTCTGGAGGTGCCGTCGCAGGAGTTGGGCGAGCTGGTGCTGGAGCGTCTTTGCGCGCTCGACCCGGTTGCCTACGTGCGCTTCGCCTCGGTATATCGCCAGTTTGACAGTCCGGAGCATTTTGTCGAGGCGTTGAAGAATCTGAAGCAATGAAGCACAGGAACGCGAAATCAGTCAAGTTCGGGGTCGGTGATGCTGTGGTAGGCGTCTTATCCTCCCGGGTACGGAGTCGCGTTTCTTTGTGCGTTGACGGAGAGTGCCGGAGCAGGATCTAGAGGAGGAAGAATGCCGGAAGTGGAGATGAGAACGGAACGGTTGCAGGAAGTTGCGAGAGAAACGGAGCCGGCGGTGGAGTACTTCCGCCACGCCGAGAAGCGGAGCGGCGAGAGGGTCGAGTTCGACGTCAGCAAGATAAGGAACGCCATCTTCCAGGCCGCCCATTCGGTCGGCGGGGAAGACCGGGACCGGGCCGAGGAGCTCGCGCACAAGGTCTGCCGTTATCTGCGCGAGTTGCGCGGGGACCACGTGCCCAAGGTTGAGGAGATACAGGACGCGGTCGAGAAGATACTGATTAAGAACGGCCACGCGCAGACCGCGAAGGCGTTCATTCTCTACCGGGAGAAGCGGGCGAGACAGCGCCGCGGGACCAACCGCGAGGGTATCAAGAAGGCGCTGGCCGGCAAGAAGGAAGCGACCGACCTCGCCTTGTTCGTGCAGACGACCGGCGAGACGATTGCCGGCTGGGACCGGACCCGGATTTCGCGGGCGCTGGTGCGCGAGACGAACCTCGACGCGGCCGAGGCCGACAAGATTGCGCTTGAGGTCGAGGGTGTGGTCATCAACTCCGGCGTGAAAGAGGTCACGTCGTCGCTGGTCCGGGAACTGGTCAACTCGAAGCTGGTGGAGCGCGGCCTGATCGAGCACTACAAGCGCCACGCGCGCCTGGGTGTGCCGGCATACGACGTCGAGCGGATGATGCTCTTCAAGAACCGCGAGAATGCGAACGTGCCGCACAATCCCGAAGCGACGAACATGACCATCGCCGAGTGGACGCTGAAGCAGTTCGCCCTCTCGATGGTTTTCGACCAGGACGTGGCCGACGCGCACACCCGGGGTGACATCCACCTGCACGACCTCGGGTTCATCAACCGGCCGTACTGCTCGGGCCAGTCGCTCGAGTACGTGAAGAAGTTCGGGCTGTCGCTGCCCAACGCGCTTTCGATGGCCCACCCGGCCAAGCATCCGGAAACCCTGCTCGCGCATATGGTGAAGTTCTCGGCGGCGCTGCAGGGCCACTTCGCGGGCGCCATCGGCTGGGACGCCGTCAACCTTTTCTTCGCGCCGTTCACCGAAGGGATGAACGACCACGACCTGCACCAGCTCGCCCAGATGCTGATATTCGAGTACTCGCAGCAAAACGTGGCCCGGGGCGGGCAGGCGATTTTCTCGGACATCAATCTGTACTGGGAAGTGCCGGCGCACTTCGTCAACGTCGATGCCATCGGCCCGGGCGGCGAATACACGGGCCGGAAGTACGGCGACTACGCGAAAGAGGCGCAGCGCTTCGTCTGGGCGATATTCGACGTGTACAAGGAAGGCGATGCCAAGGGCCGGCCGTTCTTCTTCCCGAAACCGCTGGTTCACATAACCGACCGGTTCTTCAACACACCGGGCTGGCAGGATTTCCTGGAGCACATCTCGGACGTGGCCGCGGAGAAGGGGAACACCTACTTCGTATTCGACCGGGGCA
>CAIVTL010000720.1 GCA_903908785.1 Caldifarciminota bacterium
CCAGAGCAGCGATTGTCGAGTACATCGAGTTGTTCTATAATAGCTGGCGGCGACACTCGAGCCTGGGCTATCTTAGCCCAAACGACTTCGAGAAACAGGCCAATGCCGCTTAAGAAAGTGTCCAACGAATCGGGGGCAGTCCAACTACTCCCCCAGACGCTTGGCCGCTGAAGCTCAGGGAGAGCCAATTCACGGTTGTCAATCCACGAGAAGATGACATCCAAGTACTTTTCCGTCATGCCGTTTGAGAGCTTCGCCATACTTGTCCTTTCATCACTACTACGATGTTGCTCCATCCCGATACAAGCCGTGCGCCTAGTCCAGTCATCCACAGGATGTCCAAATCATAGGTCAGCTTGTTCGGCTGTCAAGCACAGTGGCTCGCGCCCGGTTGACTCGATTGACAGGGAACGGTGGGAAGCTAGAATCGAGTCGTGAGTACCAGCAGCATCGTGCGCGCCTACATTGACATCGAGACGACGGGCTTAGACCCGGCTGCGGGCGAGTTGACGGTGGTGGGAATCCACCTTGAGCAGGACGGACAGGAGAGGATGGTTCAGTTGTACGAGGGCACGCTCACCAAAGACAACCTGCTCGCCGCGCTGGCGGGGACCGACATCCTGTATTCCTACAACGGCAAGGAGTTCGACCTGCCGTTCATCGCGGCAAAGCTCGGCGTTGACCTGGCAGGCGTCCTCACCCACTGCGACCTGATGCACCACTGCTGGCGCAGAAACCTCTATGGCGGGCAGAAGAAGGTCGAGGTGAAGCTCGGCATCAGCCGCGAAACGGCGGGGGTGGACGGCGCGGACGCCATCGAACTCTGGAACGACTACCGGAACAAGGGCAACGCGGACGCGCTCAAGACGCTACTTCTCTACAACGCCGAGGACGTTAGGAACCTCGCGCACATCAGGCGCAAGCTCGGCGTGGACTGAGTTCTCTCGCAACTCCCGCCCGTCAAGTGACGGGATGAGTGGACAATGCCTGCCTCGGAAGTTGAACAGACCGTCCGCATGAATCGAGCGGAGCAGGATTTCTCCCACTCCGTTCTGTAGTGCGCCGAACTGCCCGTCAGCTACTTGCGCAGCTCTCGGAGAACTGCCGCAAGTCTGTCCAGATCGTCGTCTGTCGTGTTGGGGCCCAGATCGAAGATGCGATAGGTCTTCGTGCCGTTCTCGCTCTTTTCCGGGTAGAATTCAGCACTAATCAAGCGCCGAACGACTTCCGGGTCTTCCACGGTAACCACGACCCGGTACGGATTCTTCGGCTTCGGCAGCTTGGGATCTGGCATGCCCGTCGTGAACTCACCGCTTGGGGCCCACGTGAAGTATGCCTTGGACTTAACGAGGGTGAAGTTTTTCCTGCTCGTCGCTGCACGGACTCTCAAACCCGCTTTCTCTAACAAGCGACCTACCTTCTGGCCAATCATCGGGTCTGGAATGCGGCCAAGCGTCGCCTCCAACGAACTGTCACGCGGAGTCGGCTGGCGATTGTTCTTGACGCTATTGCCTATCCATACATCATTCGAGGAGTACTTTCGTATGTACACGAAGTCTCGTGCAGTAGTATCGTCGCCGCCATCCCGAATGTGCTGCACATTCACCTCGAACACGCGCAACTCGCCGCGTATGTTCCGAAATGCTATCGAGTAGGCATACGCAATGAGTGGGTAGGACGCCTCGTCCACGATAATGACGGGGTTCATCAACCGTCTCTCGATGTTCTTTCTCGCCTTCTCCGCCAACTTGGACGCATCTTGAAGGCTGAGTCCAAACGACTCTGCGAACTTGGACTCTAGATTCGACGAGGAGAGCTTGTCCAGTATCTCGGCGGGACGGCAGTGGTACTTGAGAACCTGAAAGATCACATCGTACTTCGCTCGCTGGTCTTTTGCTCTCTTCACCTCGACCAAGAAGACGAGACCCTGGCTGTCGAATGCTAGGAAATCAACTGTACCGTGTCCAGCCGCATGCTCCTTAAGGATGCACAGCGGACCGCAGCCCAGCAGGTCGGCCAAATGCTCTTCGGCCAAATCCTGAAGACCATTCTTCTCAGTCTCGCTTGTGCAGACGAACGTGCTACTGCGCGGGTGCTTATCCAAATCAAGAAGGCAGATAGCTGAATCGAGTTTGGGGGAAAGACCATACTTGGTCTGCGGTATTACCTGTGGCGACGAGTCTTTCATATCTGTTGTCCTGTTTCGTCTTGCAGATCAATGGTTGTTGGAGACGCTGACCTGTTTCTTGCGCCCTTCAAGGCTGTTTCCTTTCCGGGCTGAGGCGCTGGCACCGACTCCGATTTCTCATCGTCTCTCCGGACATGCGCGGGCCGGTGTCATTCACCACGGTCAAGTTGTACTCCAGACTGCCCGCGTGTCAAGCAGGAGACAGCCGACGGCTTGCGGTTCATAGCTTACGGCCCCGAGTCGGTTCAAGCCCAAGCGAAAGCTCACGCAGGGGCCATCCTGCGCAGCCAATGCATCACGGCCCATGTTGCTTCGAGGGGAATTAGGGACGGGATTATCGGGGACGCTAACCGTTTTAGGGACTCTGTCAAGCTGGAGGCAGCGAAGGGAAGGGAAACGGTGACACAAGATGAAACCCTGCCTGCCCAGTGCACTCGGGAAGGGATGAAGGATGAAGGCGGGAGGAACGAGTTGCGAGTTACGAGTTGCGCCCGCGCCGGGCGCGGGAATCTCAAACTCCATACCCCAATTCCCAAACCGAGAATCTCCGCAAGCCGTAGACCGTCAGCCGTGCCGTGCGGGCGCGAGTTTCCAGTGACCGATTTCCAGTCGGCAGTCATCAGGCCCGTACCTTCCACATCCAACCTCGTCTCTGCTGCCCCCGTCACGCGGTTCATTATAATGAACCGCGGCCGGGGATTTCGGGGACACATTGCTTATCTCAATTCTGTCAATCCCTGGGCGACCTTGTGCTGACATAGACTGCATCTTAGAATGGCGGCGGGTGCTTGTCAAGCGCGCGGGCGGACGGATTGTCAGGTACGAACCTGCGGACGCGGTCAGAGACCCGCGGAGTCGGCCTTCGGCGTTAGAAGAATCTTGCCTTCCCACTCCCGAAAGAGAACCTCGAACCGGTCGAAGACGTCCTTCCTGCCCAGCAGCGGCGGCACTTCCTCAATCAATGCCCACGCAATCCGACAGTCAAAGGAGTACTCCCCGATTCCCATTCGTGCCGTCTTGAATGCCACCGCAACGCGGCCCTCGCCGACACCGAACAACTCCTGAACGTCGCCCGGCTCCAGGCTGAAACCCAGCGCTTCGCCAACCGACTTCGGTATCAGTGTGACGTCGGCTCCCGAGTCAATGTACGGAAGAAGCAGCACTGCACGGCCGTGATACTCGAGGAGAATGCGCGCGACCGGACGCATCACCGGTTCGCCGCGAGCAGTCTCTTGTCGGTAGCTGAACTCTACGGCCGGCACAGGACCAGCACCTCGCCCGTGGGAACCTTGGCCAACGCCGGGGTTCGTCCCGGAGCTTTCTGTGCTGCCACTGCCAGAACCTGCGTAGCCGTGTCGCCGCTGGCCAGCACTTGCTCGTCGAGCAGGGCCACCCACTTGCCGGCATACTGGGCCAGGTCGTGTGTTAGGTAGAACTCGTAGGTCTTGTCGCTCACGTCTGATTATGACTCACTGGCTCAGCATTGTCAACCGCATTCTGAGGACTTCGCCGCGCAATGGCGAACCGTGAACAGATGGCGGCGTAGGTGGAATCAGTCCAGCAGGGCGGCTATCTCGCGTGTGATGTTCTCGGACGTGAACCCGCGGACGTCGATGGCGCTTGACCGACAGTTGGCCGCGCACGCGCCGCAGCCTTTGCACAGGGCTTCGTTGACGACCGCAGCCTGCCTGCCGGTGCGCTCGTTGATGACTTTGACCTCGATTGCCCGGTAGGCGCATAGCGTTTCACACATGTGGCAGGCCGAGCAGCGGTCGGGGTTGACCGACGCCACGGTTGCCTCGGCCTCAAGCGTGTCACGGGAGAGAATCGTGGCAGCACGGCCCGCCGCGGCCTGCGCCTGCACTGTCGCCTCGTCAATGAACTTGGGGAAGTGGCATAGCCCGGCCATGAACACGCCTTCAGTGGCGAAGTCCACCGGCCGTAGCTTCATGTGCGCCTCGAGGAAGAACCCCTCGGCATTCAGCGGCACCTTGAGCATCTGGGCAAGTTCGGCCGAGCCGGTCTGCGGAACGAGTCCCGACGAGAGCACCAGCAGGTCGGGCGCAAGCTCAATGTCCCGGCCCAGAATCGGGTCGCGCACGTTGACCACCGGGCGGCCTTCGACCATCCGTACGTCCGGCTGCGCTTCGGGAGTGAAACGGATGAAGACCACGCCGAGCTCGCGCGCCTTGCGGAAGTACTCTTCACGCATGCCGTAGGTACGGATGTCCCGATAAAGCACGTAGACATCCGTGTCCGGGTTCAGCTCCTTGAGCACTATGGCGTTCTTCACCGCCTCGGCGCAGCAGATGCGGGAGCAGTAGGGCCGGTCCTTGTCACGCGAGCCGACGCACTGAATCATGACGACGGAGTGGAGAGAAGAGGGAGAAAGGGATAGAGAGATCGAGGGATCGAGTGCCGGCA
>CAIVTL010000721.1 GCA_903908785.1 Caldifarciminota bacterium
CGGCCGGTTGCCGCACCCTGCGCCAGCGCGCGCACCCGGTCCAGCTCTATCTTCACGCCCAGCTCGTTGAGCTTCTTCACCATCTTCTCTGCCCGCTCGGCCCGCGTCTGCCTGACAATCTCGAAGAAATCCTGCACCGCCTGATTCTGGTAGTCGATGTAGTAGGCGAGCATGTGCACGTCAACGCTATTGGTGTTGCAGCTCATCTCCACGCCGGGCACAACTTCAAGCTGGAGCTTCCGGCCCGCGTCCAGCGCGCGGTCTATCCCGCCGACCGCGTCATGGTCGGTAATCGCGACCGCGGCAAGCTTGATTCGTTCCGCCTCGGTGACCAGTTCCTCAGGCGTAAACAACCCGTCGGAGAAGACCGTATGGGCATGAAGGTCAACCTCACCGGGATTGACGATTGACGATTGGCGCTTGGCGATTTCGGCGGCGGGCATTCAGCGAAACCTGTCCTTCATTCGACAATCGTCATTCGGCAACCGCCAATTGCGCTACGCCATCCGGCGCGCGACCGTGTCGAGGTATTGTTTGACCAGCGCGTCCATCTCCGACGCCATCTCGTCCAGCGTCTCGCGCTTCGCCGCAACCCATGCCTCATCCTTGATGCCGGCCAGGTTGGTCAGCACGTTCAGCCGGGCCCCACGGAAACACGAATCGAGGTTCATCGTGCCGACCCCGGCGTCGGTGACCGAGTTCTTGTTGCCGTACTCGACAATCGGCCGGCACATACCCAGCACGTCCAGCGCGAGCTTCATCGTCCGGAGAGGTGTCTCGGCCGCCACCTTCAGCGCCTCACTGATTGCCAGGTTCCGCTCCTGCTTCTCCGCCTCGGTCATCTTCGGACGCTTGTAGGCCGCCATCACCTTCTTGAACGACTCCGCGTCCTCGTCAATCAGCGAGATGAACCGCTCGCGCAGCGGCAGCAGCTTGTCGCGCACGGCCGAAAGCTCATCCGAGAACTCCTCGTAGCCCTTCTTGCCCGCGGTCAGGTTCGCGACCATGGTCATGAGCGCCACGCCGATTGCGCCGTTCAGGGCCGCAGCCGAGCCGCCGCCCGGCGTCGGCGCGGACGAAGCCAGGTCGTTTAAGAAATCAGGCAATCCCTTGGCCGGAACCAGCCGGTTCTCGAGTACCTGTTCCTTCTTGAAACCATTGAGTTGCAGGAAGTACCGCGCGCTCGCATTCAAGGCGCCCTGCGGCACCAGCCCGACGATTTCCGACTCAATGACGTTCACGCCCCACCGCGCTGCCTCGCGCTTCACGGTCTCGAACACGCGGTACAGCGGGGTCTTGGTGTAGTCGGTCATGTTGATTGAAACCTGGACGCAGCCCTTCTCCTTCACCTCGAACCCGAGCGCCTTGGTGAAACGGAAACCGCCGTCGCGGAACCGGATTGCCTTGGCGATGCGCTCGGCGACCTTCAGGTCGGTCGTGGCCAGGTTCACGTTGTAGGCAATCAGCGGCGCGCGCACGCCGACGACCGTCGCGCCTGCGGTCGAGTGCAGCTCGGGCCGGCCGAAGTCCGGCGCCCGTTCCGGGTCGGTGCGGATTGCCTCCTTCAGACCCTCGAACTCCCCTCGTCTTATCTGGGCGAGGTCAACCCGGTCCGGCCGGGTCGCGGCCAGTTCGTACAGGTAGGTCGGTATCGACAGCTCGTCGGCAATCTTCTTGGCCAGCCGCTTGGCCATCTCGATGCACTCCTCTACCGTCACGCCCGAAATCGGTACGAACGGCACGACGTCGGTCGCGCCCATACGCGGGTGTTCACCCGTGTGATGGTTCAGGTCAATCAGCTCGGACGCAACCTTGACCGCCTTGAACGCGGCATCAAGCACCGCCTCCGGCTCGCCCACGAAACTGATGACCGCGCGATTGTGGTCCGCGTCCATCTCCTGGTCGAGCATCGAAACGCCGTTGACCGACTTGATGACATTGACAATCTTCTCGATTACCTCGGGCCGGCGGCCCTCGCTGAAATTGGGCACGCACTCGACAATCTTACGCATGGCTGGAACTCCTCTCTAGATGGTGATAATTGTCTTGTCCGAACGCAGGCAATCTTACCGGCTCAGGCCGGGCTGTCAAACCAGAAGCCCGGAGCCCAAGATTGGAAGCCACGAAGACACGCGCCAAACCCGAATTCCGAAACTCGAAGCCCGATTCAAGCTCGAAATCAGAACCTTTGACCCTTCGAGTTTCAATCGTCATTCGGCCTTCGAGTTTCGAGCTTGGTACGACAGTGCTTTCGTGGCTCCACGTCGGTTTCCGGGAGGACTGTTCCCAGCGTCCTGAGGCCACGCTGCGCGCTGCCGGCTACGCCTCGGACGCAAGGCCGATTCGGCAGCCGCACGGGTCGCGGAAAAAGGCGAGGAAACCCATGCCGCCGCCAATCTCGGTCTTGGGCTGCTCGACCTTGCCCCCGAGCGCCTCTGCCTTCGCGAGCATGGCCGGAATGTCGTCCACGCCGACGTAGACGTCAATGCCCGGCTCGGGCATCTTCTCCACCTTGGCAATACCCCCGCCGACGCCGCCCTCGACGCTGAATATGGCGTACGTTTCGGACCAGCTCTGAATCTTCCAGCCGAATAGGGCCGAGTAGAACTTGGTCGACTTTGACAGGTCGGTTGAAGGTATCTCCCAATGAACTAGCTTATTCATGACGTTATTCCTTTCGGCGTAAGCCTCAACTCATTGTCCTGACAGGACGGCCGGTTGTCAATGGGAATCGAAGGCGAGCAGCCAACCGGTCAGGCGGGAAGCGTCACCGTGGCCCGCAGCTTTGGAAGGTCAAGGGAGAAGACCGCGCTACTCCCGGATGATGTACACGCCAGCGTCGCCCGAGGCCGTGTAGACGTAGCCATTGCCGCTACGGCAGATACGACGGGTGAATCCGGTAAAATCCCCAAAGCCGGTCTCTTCCGAGAAAGAACGGGTCTCAGGCCGGTTGATGACCTTGTAGATAGTTACTGTGGATGAATCTGCAGCATAGATGGACACTTCCTCCACTCCGTCGGTCGCGGCCGTGGCATAGGTGGGGAAGTTACCGCCGCCTCCCCCCGCGCTGAACGCGATAGTGTCAGGAAATGGAGAGTAGCATACGACAAAGCCCGAATCGGCCTGCGAGATGATGCAGTACCCGGCTGGCGAGACGGTCACGCCTTCGGCCCGGTAGTGTCGGCCCAGGCGCAGAGCATCGAGGACAAGCGAGTCTCCGGGCAGGATATTGAGGATGCATACGCCCCAGTCGCGCAGGGATACGAACAGGCGCGAGTCACGTCGAGCCAGGCCGGTGGGTTCGCCGGCCAGTGGGACGAACCTCACCGGGTCGGGCGAGGTCAGATTGAAGACGGTGACGCCGTCAGGGGTCGCCGCGTACAGACGGGTGGAATCAACAGCCAGACCGGTTACAACCTGGCTCGTGCCGCCGCAGTGAAGCTGGGTTCGGTCACCGGAGGCGAGGTTGTAGTCGACTACTCCGGAGTCAGTGCCGACGTAGGCGGCCCCGCCCGCGGCGATAACGCATAGGCCATTCCGGCCGAGGACGGTACGCCACAGCTCGCGCGGTGCCTTCGGTTTGGAGATGTCGAACGCAAGCAGCCCGCTATCACCAGCAGCCACCAGCAGCGTGTCATTGCGGACGAAGACGTCCAGCGCGCTCGCGCGCGTATCAAAACGCGTGGTCGTACGAGGGTTGAAGATGTCGCACGTTGAAGCAAGCAGCGCGAGCAGAACGACGGGCAGAAGGCTCGGTCTCATGTCAGGTCCTCCAGCTTCATGACTAACCCTGCGAGTCGAGTCAATCGGAACCCAGCCTACCTATAGCCATCCTAGCGCCCAACTGAACGCGGCAGAGGCCGATGGAACCAAAGAACCCCTGCCCGCCGGCAAGCAGGAGCGTATCGGGCAGCAGGTTGCGATAGGTGTCGTGTGCAAACCACTGTATCTCACCGAACGCGTCAACCCGCCGAGTCAGAGCGTAGCGAACCCCGGTTCCGACCCGGATGTGCACCTCGGGACCAAACAAGAAGCGCGGGTCAGGAATGTCCGGCCGGCCGCCGTAGGCAGTGACCTGACAGCCGCCCCAGATGTAGGGCAGTACGCGCCAGCGGAAAGGCGGTTCGATGAAAATGTCCGCTCCAAGCGTCGGGAACATAACGAAGGCGCGCCCACCAAGAGCGGCGGGGTCACCCCGCGTATGATGGAAGAACTGCATCTCGGCCAGGTCCAGGCGGCCGCGGAAAATCCACACCGGCCCGTACTCGGCCTCAAGTCCCACGGCCCGGTAGCCTGCGGCGTACGAGATGACGTATACGTAGTCCGGAGTTCCCGATGCGGTAGTATCATAGTAGTAGGCATCGCAGTAGCCACCCCACTTTTCGGTCACCCGAGCACCGAGACGGAACGCAGGCGATGCTGCCGCGACTGCGGCGAGGCCGATGAGCGGCCAGAGGTACTTCATTCGAACTCCTTTGCCAGTGCTCTGCCTCCGCACGTCGCGGGACGTGCGGAGGCAGGGGAGTTTCGTTCAGAACCAGACATCGATGTACGACGTGACAGGGAGACGACCGTCGTGCCAGAACCAGTGGTATCCGTACTGCTCCCAGTGATACGTCTGCTGATAGGACTTAGGTGGAGCCTGGACGTATGACTTCCAGCCCCACTGATAGCCGCTATCCCAGGAGCCGTAGCAAGTGCTTTGGCAGTAGGATGACCCGCACACCCTAGTCCAAGGGGGTCCGGGACACAATACTCTTCTCATTCATAATCTCGTCAAGGCCAGCCGGGCGGCCACGCTCGCCTCCCACGAAGATAGCCAGGCCGAGACGGAAGTCAAGTTGAGACTCGCCTATCTTGCCATCAGCACCTTGACCAGCCTGCGGTCGGAGCGCGTGCGGGCTTCGATGAAGTACGTGCCTGCGGGCAGAAGCCGGCCGCTGCTGCTGCGTCCATCCCACGTCGTGCTCAGGACCGAAGGCAGTCGCCTGACCATGCGGCCTGCGGCATCATATACGCTCAACTGCGGCGGTTCGCGCCCAAGCGCCGAGCCGCACTGGATTCGCACGGTGCGCCGGAACGGATTGGGCCACGCGTCCAAGGCTGCAACCGGCCCGGGCGCGGGTTCGACTCCAGCGACCCCGACGACCGGTGGCCCGCCGCCGGTCACGCGGACGTCGTCAATGTAGAACCCTTCATCAACCGTGTCGCCGTCGCTCACGAACGCAATCTTCACCTGCACTGTCTCGCCCAGCCCGAGCCAGGACAGGTCGTACCTCTCCTCTGCCCAATCGCTGTGGTTCACGAGGGTGGCTGCCGTCATCTCCTTGTCATTCCGAGCGGAGCGAGGAATCTCGCCCGACTCTCCCCGCAGCCGGGATTCCTCGTCGTCTGACTCCTCGGAATGACGGCAGGAAGGGAGCACGCCGAGCGCGCCGCCGGTTCCCACAAAGTCCAGCGTCTCCTCTACCGTGCCGCGCAGGACGATAACGCGTATGCCGTCAACGCCGTAGTTCGGGGTCGCAAACCAGCGCCAGAAACGAAGCGAGCAGTTCTGCGCAACGGTGAACGGAACCGTTGTCAGCGACGCATTCATGTTACTGTTGTAGTGCCGCGTCCCTTCGTCCCCGCAGTACCAGGCATTCGCGCCTGAGTGGGTCCGATACGACGTAAGATGCCACATATCCCCGGTCCCGCCGTGGCTCCACTTCGCCTCGCCCGATTCCATGTCGTCGGAGAATCCGTACTCGCCGACCAGGAGCGAGAACGTGTCTGAGGACACGAACCCATCCGCGTACATGTCCATCTGCATCTGCGCGACGTGGCCAACCGGGCACGAACCCGACGCCGTGACCGTGAAGCTGTCGACGCTGTTGCCGTACGACAACGGCTGGACCTCCCCGTATCCGACGCTGTCGTTCGCAACCACGACGAGGCTGTCGAGCGAGGCCAGCCGGCACCATGTGCCGTGGCCGTACCCGTGCCCGCGGTTCAGAAGCCTTGCGCTAAGGCTGCGGCTCGCGCCCGGCGTCAGCGGCGGCCGGTTCAGCCAGCAACGGTCGAGAACAATGACGGGCTCGCCGATTTGGAGCACCGGGAAGAACGCCCTGACCAGGCACCCGCCGGTGACAGTCATCATGAAATCCACGGCCACGCCGTCATACGGCCCGGTCCCTACCGCGACGCGCACACCGGAATCGACCTGCACCGAGTCGCCGGGATTGATACCCGGCACGCTTACGACCGAGTCGAGCAGCGTCACGCGCGAGTCTTCGGTGCTGAATGTGACGGTTGCCGCGCCTGATGGCGCATCGCCTGTGTTGCGCAGCACGAATGGCAGCACTACCGTCTCGCCCGGGTTGGCGATGCCGTCGCCGTTGCCCGCGCGGTCGTCCACGCGCCAGCCCGCAAAGTTCACGTAGTTACCGCTATCGCAGGCAACGTAGCCTCGGTACGGATAGTAGTTGTGCGCGGTGATAGTCAGGTCGAACCATCCAACCGTCTGCGGGTCCGCGTCCAGCCATGCCCGCCCCGCGTTGTCGGTTCGGCCCCGACTGTACACCTCACCCGTCTTCGCGAGACATACGAGCGCACCCGCGACCGGCGCGCCGGCGTGCGCCACGGTGACCAGGTACCGCCCGGACCCGAGCCCGACCGACAGCGGCGCGGTCACGGCCAGCGATTCCGGCAGCGCGGTCCAGACCGGAAGCTCCGGGTCGCCCATCAGGTTGACCTCGTACTGGTGCCAGCGATACACGTTCTTGTCGTGCGAGAACGGCGCGTAGTACTCCTTGGCCGCGAGCAGCGCATCGCCGAGGTGGTACGTCCCTTCGCTCGTGATTGCGTGCCAGAAATGGTTGTCGTACTTGTCCGAATACCCGAACCCGGGGTTGCCCGGCGAGCCCCAGCCATATGACGAATTGCCAATGGTCGCAACTGTGCCGCCGTGCGGGTTGGTCACAAAAGCCTCGCCGATGCTGACGAAGTCGAACGCGGTCGTCCAGCAGCCGATGGAATAGAGGATGCCGAGGCCGGCGTTGGTTATCGTGTCCGCGTCCGCCGTGTGCATCCGGTTCGCGGACCCGCCGCACTCCATCACGTCAGTCCAGCCGTGGCCGTCATGGTTCATGAAGTTCTGGTTCTCGCGCATCGCCGCCATCACCGCCGGGAGATTCTCGTTCCCAAGGCTCTGATAAAGCTTGGTCAGGCTGTAGCCCGAAGCAAACGACTGCTGCTCCATCTTGTTCTTATGCACGCCCTGGTCGGTGTAAGGATTCTGCCACAGAATCTCGGCAAAGAACAAGCCCTTGTTCTGATACCCCGCAACCGTGCCGTGCTCATAGTCAATTACCTTGCGCACGAACGTCTGCGCCTCTTCGGTTCCATCCACCGGCGCGCGGCCTACGCTCAGGTCCGCGTACAGGTCAACCGAGTCGTCCACCTCGCCGAATATGCTGTTGCCGTTCGCGTCCCACGAACCGTCGAGGTCGGCGAAGTAAAGGTCGCAAGGAAGCGAATCCTCGCGCACCATTGAACCCCACTCACAGTTCATCGCAAACGCCTTGCGGAACGGCACAACGTTCACGTCCCCGGCCAGCAGCACGTACTTCACGCCCGAATCCGGCAGGGTCTTCAAGTAGTTCCGCACCTGCTCTGCCTGGTCCCGCCCCGGATAGTTCGCGTACATCCACTCGACGGTCCGAACCACGGCCGGCACGCCCTTCTGCGTCTTCCAGTCCGCCAGCCGCTGGAACACCGAATCGTAGCCCTCGCCGGTCACAATCACGTATTCAAAAGAGCTTTCGGCTAACGGCTCACGGCTCACGGCGTCCGGACCTCTGCCTTCTAGCTTCTGGCTTCTAGCTTCTGACTTCGCCCCTTCCGCCTCAACCTTAACCTTAACCTCTCGGCATACCTCAAGCCTCTGCTCCGCCCCGAAGTATCGAACCGGATAGACCAGCACTTGTACGAAGGTAGAATCGTGCCTGTAGCTAGTTCCGGTCCAACGGGCCGGCGATGCGGGGTAAGGCGCGTGAGACTGGTAGATAGCCGCGTTGGGCTGCGTGACTTCTGCCGCCCCCGTCCCCTGCATGAGAACCTGTTGCTGTTGCGCGGGGAGCACGTTGTGCGTGCCGTTCAGCTTCTGCCACGCGCCGACCTCGAACGTCACGCCCGTGACGCGACAGCGTCCGGCGAGTGCAATCACCACCGGCTGAACCGGCAACTGCGGCGCGCCCGGCTCGTCGCTCACATCCATCCCATTGCCGAGCACCAAGTCGAACGGAAGACCCGAGACTGTGGACTTTGGACTATTGACTGCGGACTCGAACCGGAACTGCTGAGGACTGAACCTCAGGTCAGTGACCGACACGCCTGCATGGACGAGCGAAACGCCAAGCACAAGCAACAACAGCCGCACGCGGCCTCCTCGGGGACTGTCCCCGCATGGGGACTGTCCCCAAAAATCCGGTAATGGGAACTTCATCAAAGAGCCTCGCATAGATTATAGGCGCTGACGCCTGAGGACACAATAGAAGAGCTTCAGGACGAGTCCCGATTCAGTCGTCTGCGGTTCCGCGTTCGCCGTTCCGAACCGGCGTTCGGCAGTTTGATAGGAAACCGCTGCGCGCGAGGAGAGACGCGCTACGGATTGCGGCTCATGGCCTGACTGCGGAGAAGACGAGTTCGGGTCGGGCGCGACCACGCGTCGCACGACAATTGGACATCGGGAATCCGTCATCCATCGCCGAACTGTCACTGCGACAGGCTCTTGCGCAAGGCGTGCTAAGTCTTGGATAGTCACCAACATTGGCGAGATCTCGATGGCTGCGACCGTCGGTCGCACTCTTCTTCATGATATTGCCAGTGCGTGAGTTGGCTACCGTTGACCTGCCCTCAAGTCAAGCGCGACAGGCGGAGTGTCGCACTGAGGCTGATTCCGATAACTACCGTAACAGCGGCAGTTGGTCGAAATCAGGGATTTGGCACGCGGACTGCATTCCTGTGTGCTGAGAAGGTTCCCCAACCAGTAGAGAATGGTGTCGCGCCAGTCGTTCAGACTGGGCGGCATTGGCCTTCCCGGCACCCCGTCGAGAGTTTCTCTTCCGTGCGTGGGCAAAGACGAAGACAGGACGAAAGGAAAGAACGGTTCCTATAGCCATGACGACCTTCAGGTTCGTTGCGCGAGTGCTCGCCCTATCGGTCGCGCCACGGCGGCGGACGGTTCTGCCGCCGGTGGTCAAGCTGCCGTCAACGACGATTGTTGACAGCAGGCTGGGCAGTGCTAGGAGTCCGTCGGAGAACTCCCCGTAATCGGGCAAAATCTCGTCGGTTTTGGTCTGGGAGAGAGCTGGCCGGCGTCGTTTGCGGCTCGTCGGCTGCCAATTGCTGACTCAGAGGTAGTCTTGTAGTACAGTGGGTTCC
>CAIVTL010000722.1 GCA_903908785.1 Caldifarciminota bacterium
CTGTTCGCGACGTTCGGGAAGACCGTCGACGCTTCTGGCGGGCTACGCGACGCCGCTATGACAACTGGCCGGCTGTCTCGATCGTATCGTGTGCCCAGTGATTCCCAACCCGGCGTCGGCTTCCCGGCCATCACGTTCCTATCGGTGAAAAGAGGCGAGTGGAAGCATATGCCGCGCGGCGACGTGCGGCACGGCATACTCGTTGACTGCCTAATTGATGGCAAACGACACACGGTGCAGGTCTTCTTTGTAGGCGACAGTCGCCGGCAGCCGGCAGGCGTGTGGCTGGACGGAAGGACGATGCTGGAATCGCCTCGCACCATCCCGCTTCCCCCTCGCGTCTCCGACAAGCGGCAGGGCAGAATCTTGACGGGTGACGACCCTTGGCAAATGACCGTCGGCGGTTCGGTATGGCAGGAGATCGATGGGAGCGATACGCATAACTTCGCCGTTGTCAAGGTGGACTCGACGCCAACCGGTGACAGCATCGTTCTTGAAGTCACGCCCGGCCCCGGGGTGACTCAGGTGGCATTCTGCTTCGCCCGTGCGCAGGACAACGAGACGCTTTGGGATTCGAGGCCGGTACAAAGCGGCACGTCAACTCTCGTCTGGAAGCCTGGATACGACTCCACAGCCGAGTATCGAGTAACTGCAAGCGAGAGTGTAGGGGGTAACCAGATGTCGAATCTTGTCCTCGTCGACCCCGAGGCGTGGGCGAGTGGGACCACGATCGATGGGAAGACGATTCTCGCGCACTACATGGAGTACAACGACGTGGACCCGGCTGCCACTGCCCAGGGGACCGCGGACACGATCGTCCGATCTCTGAAGACGTCATGGGCAAGCGAGGTCGCGTGGTGCAGCGGAGCAACACCTATTGACCCGGACGATACATTCGATGTGTATGTGGGGACATTGGAAGAAGCGAGATTACCTTGGTTTCACGTTCTGTGGCGGTACTGCCCGTGCTTCTTTCTTAATCAGCCGGAGTATGAGGTCTTTTTCAACTCCGACTACGACAGTGAGATGATCGGGAACATGGGGCGACTATACTACTCACCTTCAGAGGCCCTGGGTGTTGTGTGCGCTCATGAGCTGTGGCACGCGTGTCAGCAGAAAATGCAGGGCGACACGTGGGCCATTCCCACTGATACGTTCCCGTTCCTCGTGGAAGGCCAAGCGGACTGCGCCCCGTCTTTGGTGTATCCCGAAGTCGAATTGCGCAGAACCGACTCTTCAGGGCGCCGCACCCAGTATGTCATGCTGGCCGATACATTTCTGGCCATGGACCTTGGCCTGACCCTGCATAGCCCGCTGCGAGATTTCACCGCCCCACACTTCTGGCGACACCTAGCAGAAAGGTCCCGCACGGGTCTGTTTCTTGCGCGGGTGGCCGAGCAGTTCCCACACGCGGACCCAATGCGGAAGAAGTGGACGACGGAGAGCATCATCACGGCCGGGCTGAGTGCCTCCAATCATCCCTACCACGATTTCGATACTGCCCTGGCGGCGTTTCACTTCGCGTGCGGCCTCACGCAGGTGTCGGGCGCGTGGGATTCGAGCGGACCCGGTGGCATATATATCCCCGTGCCCGCCAACCAGTGCCATACGTTCGACAAGCAGCCGTGGTCATCTGGGCAGAATATCGTCCTGCAGCACACAGGCAGGCTCTACGAGATTCTGAAAGGCCAAGGCGTCGCGGGCGACAGTATGGTGGTCATGTTCGACGGGAATCCGGACAGCCTTCTGCCGGAC
>CAIVTL010000723.1 GCA_903908785.1 Caldifarciminota bacterium
CCCCCGACCCCCGACGACGCCGGGCTTTACCCGCCGCCCTTTCCGACCTAAGATTGAGCGTCATCAACTAAGAACACAGCAGCCATGAAGGTCTTCACTATCGGCACCGACCACCGCACGAACTACGACTTCGCGCGGTTGCTGATGAAGTATGGGGTCGAGGTGATATTCGACGTCCGCCGCACACCGGAGGCGCGCGAAGAGTACTTCCGCCGCGACGGACTGCAGGCGCTCGCCGCCGGCCAGGGTATTGACTACGTCTTCATGGGAAATGAGCTGGGCGGGCCCCGGGAAGATGACTACCAGCAATGGACCAGCGCCGACGAGTTCAAGCGCGGCATTGACATCATCCGCACCAAGGCATCGAAGCGGGCCTGCTGCATCCTCTGCGCCGAACGCACGCCGGAAAACTGTCACCGTCTGGCCATCGCCGAGCACCTGTCGAAACAGGGCATCGAGGTCGTGCACATACTGGACGAAAAGTCGGTCTGGACCGCGCCGCCCCCTCGCCCCTCGTCGCCCGCCCCTCGCCCCCCGTTTCGCGCCCCCCGTTCCGGTCGTGGCCCCTGGCGTCGCCCCGGCTCCCGATGACGCCGAGGACGGAAATCCCAAATCCCAAATCCCAAATCCCAAATCGGGAGTCCGTCGCGCGCATCCTACAGCTCAAGCGTGAAACCGGCGCCACCATTCTCGCTCATAACTACCAAACTCCGGACATCTACGACGTCGCCGACTTCATCGGTGATTCGCTCGAGTTGGCCCGGCAGGCCAGCACCACCGGCGCGCGGCTGATTGTCTTCTGCGGTGTCCGGTTCATGGCCGAGACCGCGAAGCTCGTGAACCCGGGGGCCCGTGTCATCCTCGCCGCGCCGAACGCCGGCTGCCGGATGGCCGACATGATTACGGCCGAGGCGTTGCGCCAGAGGAAACAGGAACTGGGCGAAGTCATCACCGTCGCCTACGTCAACACCCCGGCCGATGTCAAAGCCGAGTCCGATATCTGCTGCACCTCAGCCAACGCGGTCCAGGTCGTGAAGTCACTGTCACCCAACAAGCGCATCCTCTTCGTGCCCGACCGCCACCTCGCCGCCTACGTAGCCCGCGAAACCGGACGCGCGCTTCTGGATCCCGGTCCGCCATTCGCCATTCGCCATTCGCCATTCGCCGCTATTCCGTGGGAAGGGTTCTGCTACGTCCACGCTTCCTTTCGTGCGGCGGACGTCGCGCGCGCCCGTGAGGAGCATCCCGGGGCCTACATCGTCGTCCACCCCGAATGCCCGCTCGAAGTAATCGATGCCGCGGACGCGGCTGCGTCGACGTCCGGCATGGTCCGGCTGGCGCGCGAGCACAAGGAAATCGTGCTGGGCACCGAAGCCGGGATGTGCAGCCGCATCCGGCGCGACCTGCCCGACACGAGATGCTGGCCCCTGCGCCGAACCGCGCTCTGCCAAAACATGAAGCTCACCCGCCTTGATGACGTCCTCGCCGCCCTCGAAGGGTCGGTCCCCGAAATCCTCGTGCCCGACCCCATCGCCGCCCGCGCCCGCGCCGCTCTCGACCGCATGATGGCAGTCGTCCCGTAACCCGTTGCCGTTGCCGTTCTTGACTCTGAGCGATAACCGCCTACATTCTCACTATGCTCTCGCTCTTGATAGTTTCCATCTTCGCCACCGGCGGGTTTGAGGCCGGCGGCCAAGTCGGAGTCCTGTTTCCGACCTCCGGGCTTGAGAACAGCCACTCCGCCACGGCGCTATTCGGCGTCAACGTTGGGTATCAAACCGGCCGCAGTCGGGTCATGCTGAACTACGGCTACGCCGGCCTTCAGGCCAAACAGGCCGGCCCCTACCGGTTCGACATTAATGAACTGTCGGTGGGCTACGGCTACGAATTCGCCCGGCGCCAGCCGACCCCGGGCTCGGAATCGAACTGGGGATTCGAAGCATCGGCGGCCGCCGGGTACAGCCTGCTCAGCCGCACTCTCGTGTCGGCCCGGGAGACCGGCAAGGCCCCGGCCGGGCATGTTGGTATCGGCTTCTTCCAGCGCCAGGGCCACAGCCGGCTCTCGCTGGGCTTGGATGATATCCTCTTCATTGAGTCGCAGCCGGGTGCGGGCGCCCGCACGGTGTCGCTCGTCGACCTCATCACGCTCAAAGCAGGAGTGTCTTATGTCTTCTAAGGCTATCGCCAAGGCCGCCCTCATCGCATTCTGTGCCGCCGGGTCGTTGTGGCTGATGTCCGCGGCCGGCTGCAGCGACATGACCTTCTACCGGGCAAAGTCGGACTATTTCCCGCTGGTCCCGGGCAGCCGCTGGACCTACCTTGTCGCCGGCGACACGGCAATCGACTCGGTCGTCGGCGATAGCTCGGTGGCCGGCCGCGCCTGCGTGGTGGTGCTCCGTGACTACGCTCCGGAATACTGGACAAAACAATCGGCCGCGGTGCGGCAGTTCATCCAGTACTCAGTCAATCGCGCCGGACAAGAGTACGTTCTGGAGCAGCGATACGGCCTGGTCTATGCCCTGCCGTTCGTCGAGGGCGCGACGTGGGACGAATCATTCCGGGACACGGTCGTGCTCATGGGCACGGATACCGTTTTCCTGAAGGACAGCGTGTCGGGCCGGGTCGCGGCCATCGAGGACGTCGAAACGCCGGCCGGAACGTTCATCCAGTGCTATCGGGTTGATAGTCACCGTGAGGTCGTGGCGGCCGAACTCTCGTTCACTGCCGACTATTCGGAGTGGCTTGCTCCGGGCGTCGGGCTGGTCAAGCGCAAGACCGGCACTGAAGAGAAAGTCCTGACCGGCTACGCGCCCGGGCGCTAGCCGGCGCCAGCCGGGGGAAACCACCCATGGCTCATCGTGACTGGGTACCGGTCGCCCCGACCTGGGAACGCGACCCGGACGTGAAAGAGCCGTGGCGCCGCGTTGCGGCCATGCCCACACAAGCGCTCAATATCGTCGAGCAGGAACTGATTGGCCCGGCCGGGGGCCGAACCACCTGTGTGCTCGGTGTCGGCGACGGCATGGCCGTGCTGGCGCTCGCGGCCATGGGCGCCCGCGTCACGGTCGCCGACCCGACCCAGAGCCTGCTCGACATGATGATGATACGGGCCCGCATCGTCGGCGTGGAACTGGATTTCGTGCAGGCCGACCTCTGCGACCTGTCGGCAATCCGCAGCTCGACCCATCAACTCGCCTATGCGGCCCAGGTGACGCGTCAGCTTGAGGACATCAAGCGGTTCTACGCCGAGGTCTACCGCATCCTCAGTCCGGGCGGCCGCCTCGTCGTCAATGAATACCACCCATTCCGCCGTGTCTGGAAGCAGGAGTCAGGCCAGCCGCAGCTCCAATGCTCGTACTTCGACCGGCGCCGACCCCGCGAGGAAGAAGACCTGCTGCCGGACCCGAATCTGCCCGGCGCCAGTCTCGGCCGGTACGACTTCAGTTGGACTGTCTCCGACCATTTCTCCGCCCTCGCCGCGGCCGGGTTCCGCGTCACGGCGCTTGAGGAAGTCGGCGATGTGCGACAGAAGTGGGAAGTGCCGAACATGAAAGGACTGCCCGAGCAGCTCGTCATCGCCGCCGACAAGGCCGAAGGTTAGCCGATCATGGATTTCAGACTGCTGCACAACTGGAGGAAGAAAAAAATGCGTCGTTCGTCCCTGCTGTTGCTCTTCGCCGTCGGGTTCATGCTCCCCGGCTGCGTAACAAGATACATTGTCGTCTCCGAGGTCGCGAAGTCCGACCTCCAGGTCGTTGTGTTCACCGATGATACCGGGAAGGGCGAAGAGCTGCTGGCAGCCCTTGCCAAACGCGGCTATGACAACGACCACAACCACGTCGCGGCGCCGACCGACGATGGGCCGCTCATCAAGTGGGGCGGCGCGTCCGCCGCCCAGATTGAGGAGATAGCCGCCTTCGTCGAGGGGCGGTACGAGGTTGAGCTGGAGCGCGACCGCGGGTTCAAGCTCGACGACTACAGCGTCTTCATCACCCTGCCCTCAGGCGGGAAGACGGGGACGGTCACCGACGTCGACCGCGAGGACCTGCGGGTCGTCGTCTTCACCAGCGATACCGCGCGTGGCAACCAGTTCCTTGCCGCCCTGCA
>CAIVTL010000724.1 GCA_903908785.1 Caldifarciminota bacterium
CGGACCGCGGGTCGGGCTATGAGCCGAATCATGGGTGGGCCGATGAGCGACACCGCGGGTGCGACCGCTGGTCGGGCCATGAGCCGAATCATGGGTGGGCCGATGAGCGACACCGCGGGTGCGACCACTGGTCGGGCCACGTGCGGATTATCGGGGACCGTTTTAGGGACTCTGTCAAGCTGGGGGCGGTCGGCTGGCTTGACCACACCGGCGGCCGGGCTAGACTTGCTGCGATGATGATTATCCGAGACCGCATTTTGCCGGCCGACCGCAGGCAACGATAGAGCGGCGCAGGAGATGAGATGAGCGACAATCTGCCCGAGCGCAAGACGACGGGGTCGGAGATTGTGTTCTATCAGTCCGAAGACGGCCGCACGAAGCTCGACGTGCGCCTCGAAGACCAGACCGTCTGGCTCAACCAGAAGCAACTCACAGAGCTGTTCGGTAAGGCCAAAGGGACGGTCAGCGAGCACATCAAGCACATCTTCGAGGACGAAGAGCTGACCCCCGAGGCAACTGTTCGGCTTTACCGAACAGTTCAAAAGGAGGGCGACCGCGAGGTCGTTCGCGAGGTGGAGTTCTACAACCTCGACATGGTCCTGGCCCTGGGCTTCCGAGTGCGCAGCCCGGTGGCCGTGCGCTTTCGGCAGTGGGCCGCGGACAAGCTTAAGGAGTACATCATCAAGGGTTTCGTGCTGGATGACGAGCGCCTGAAAGACCCGAAGGCAGGAAACGACTACTTCGAGGAGCTCACCCGCCGCATCCAGGACATCCGCACGAGCGAACGGCGGTTCTACCAGAAGATCACCGACATCTACGCTACGAGCGTCGACTACAACAAGGACCACCCGCTCACCAAGGAGTTCTTCGCCACGGTGCAGAACAAGGTGCACTACGCTATTCACGGCCAGACCGCCGCCGAGGTAGTCTTGTCCCGCGCTGATGGTACAAAGCCAAACATGGGGCTGACCAACTGGGAAGGGGCGCGTATCCGCAAATCGGACGTCGCCATCGCGAAGAACTATCTGAACGAAGAAGACCTGCGTGCGCTCAATAACCTCGTCGAGCAGTATCTCATCTTCGCCGAGGGCCAAGCCGAGCGTCGGATAGCCATGACGATGAGTGATTGGATTACGAAGCTGGAGGGGTTCTTGACCCTGAACGACCGAGAGGTATTGCAGAACGCCGGCAAAGTCTCGGCCGAGTTGGCCAGGACCCATGCGGAACACGAGTTCATCGAGTTTCGCAAGATCGAGGACCGAAGCCTCGAATCCGACTTCGACCGCGCCGTCAAGCAGTTGCTACCGCGACCGAAGGACAAGCCGGCGTAGTTCCGGGCGTAGTTCCGCGGGAAGCGGTGACACAAGATGAAGCCCTGCCTGCCCAGCGCCCGGTACTGTTTCGTTCGTGGCCGATTCCGCCTCGGGGCACTTGGCGAGTTGCGGGTTGCGCCCGCGCCGGGCGCGGGAAACTCCAAAACCCCACGCGCTGCGCGCGAGTGACCAGTGTCCAGTTGCCAGTTTCCAGTGTCGGAAAGCGCCCACTGGTTCCCTTGATCTCTTGACCCCTTGTTCCCTCTCCTTCTGGCGTACTTCGCGGTTCAGCCGCTTCGCGGAAAGCCCAAACACCAAACCCCAAATCCCAAAGCCCGAGCCCGAGTTTCGGGTTGCGGGATGCGCGTTACGAGTTACGCGTTGCGGGTTACGAGTTACTGGAAGCGAGGGGCGAGTTGCGGGATATGTGTCACGGACACGGGGCACGGCGCACGGACTACGGGTCACAGTTTACCGCCAGCGGACGGGGTCGTATGGAAGTTTCCCCATTTATTGACAAGTGGGGAAGATTTGATACACTGGGTCCAGTGGTTGACCGCAAGAAGCTCGCCGCTGCGTTCCGCGCCCAGGGCTGGGTCCTTACGGCTGCCCAGCTTGCCGGGCTCGGGGTATATCCGCGGCGGCAGCAGGAGTTGCTGGCTGCGGGCTGGATGGAACGCGTCGGCCGTGGGCTGTACCAGTGGCGGGAGGCCGACATTACCGAGAAGCACAGCCTGGTCCTGGCGCAGCGGCTGGCGCCAAGGGGTGTGGTATGCCTGGTTTCCGCTTTGGTGTTTCACCGGCTGACAACTCAGCGGTCGCCGGAGGTGTGGATGGCCTTTGAGCGGGACGCGGATAAGGCACCGGTAAGACAGATGGTCAGAATCCGCCCGGTCAGGTTCTCCGGCCCCGCCTTTCACGAGGGCATCGAGCAGCATCGGGTTGATGGCGCGGTGCTTCGCGTGTACTCGGTTGCCAAGACCGTGGTGGATTGTTTCCGATTCCGCAACAAGCTCGGGCTGGACGTGGCGCTGGAGGCGCTGCGTGAGGGTTGGCGCGAGCGAAGATTTGTGATGGACGACATCACCCGGCTGGCGCGCCTCTGCCGCATGGCAAACGTGATGCAGCCCTACCTGGAATCGCTGGTATGAAACGACCGGCGCCGAGCGCACTCGCCAACTCGGTTCGAGACCGGCTGAAGGTGCTTGCCGACCGCCGGCGTGAGGATTTCCAGAACGTGCTGCTGCGTTTCGGCATCGAGCGCATGCTCTATCGCCTGTCTCGTTCTGAATGGCGGGACCGGTTCGTCCTGAAGGGCGCGATGCTGTTCACAGTCTGGGCCGACCGGCCGCACCGGCCCACGCGGGACGTGGACCTGCTGGGATTCGGTACGGTGACGGTCGCCGAGATGGAGCGAATCTTCCGGGCGCTCTGCGCGGCTGAGGTCGAACCGGATGGCATGGTCTTCCGCTCCGCCACGGTCGCCGGCGCGCGCATCCGCGCCAACCAGGGGTACGCGGGCGTCCGCATTACCTTCGAGGCGGAGCTCGCGCGTGCGGTAATCCCGCTTCAGTTTGACATCGGGGCCGGCGACCGCGTGGTGCCGGCACCGAGATTGGCGGCCCTGCCCGCGCTGCTCGGCACGCCGGTCCCGCGTCTCCGTGTCTATTCGCGCTACAGCGTGGTCGCCGAGAAATTGCAGATACTGGTGGAGAAGGGCCTGGCCACCAGCCGGATGAAAGACTTTGTCGACCTCGCGTTCCTGAGCCGCACGTACGAGTTCGACGGCCCCACGCTGGTTCGCGCGGTCCGGACAACATTCGACCATCGCGCGACTCCCTACCCTCCCGGTGTACCCGAGGCCCTGGGCGATGCGTTTATCTCTTCATCGGCAAAGCTCGCCCAGTGGCAGGCGTTCGTGCGCCGGAGCCGGCTCGCTGACGGCGTGGCCGAACTGGCGGACGTCGTCCCGGCGCTACGCGGCTTTCTGCTGGCGCCGCTGGCTGCCGCTCGGGACGACGCGCACTTCAAGCGGCGCTGGATCCCGGGCAGGGGTTGGCGGATTCGTGCCGCCCGCGCCGGTTGACGGCGGCGTGGCAAGGACGGCTGACAGCCAGCCGCCGCTTCGCGGAAACTCCAAATCCCAAACCCAGCGCGCTTGCGCGCGAGTTAGTCAGTTAACAGTTAGCAGTTAGCAGTATCGGACCGGCCTTGGCGGTTCAGCTCGGCCTCGTGGCTTCGGGCGGGGTTTGACTCTTGGAGTTGGCCGGATAGTGTTTGAAGCGGTCTATGTTCCGGCAATGACAATCGTCGGTCGGAGGTCCTCCGCGCTCTTTAGGCCGCGAAGGAGAAAGCTGTGGGAGAGAAGAGTTCGCAGCGCAGGTCAGTGAAGACGAGCAAACATGGTTCTGCAGGTATGGAACACGAGCAGGAGCAGAGAATGAAAGTATTGCTGGTGAATGGAAGTCCCCATGCCAAGGGGTGCACGTATGTTGCCCTCGAGGAGGTAGCCCGGACGTTGAATTCAGAGGGGATTGAAACCGAGGTATTCCACATCGGAGCCGAGCCTCTGTCCGGTTGCACTGCCTGCGGGAGCTGCCGGGAGACCGGACGCTGCAAGTTCCCCGACCGAGTGAATGAGTTTCTCGATATGGCGGAAAAGGCCGACGGGTTCGTGTTCGGCTCGCCCGTGCACTTTGCGGCTGCCGGTGGCGCCATTACGTCATTTATGGACCGCGCCTTCTTCTGCGGCCTCCGTTCCCCAAGCCGGATCTTCTACCTGAAACCGGCCGCCGCGGTTGCCTCCGCCCGGCGGGCGGGAACGACCGCGACACTCGACCAGTTGAACAAGTACTTCACCATATCACAGATGCCCGTCATCTCGTCCCGCTACTGGAACATGGTTCACGGCTCCAAGCCGGAAGAGGTGAAGCAGGACCTGGAGGGGCTGCAGGTGATGCGGGTGCTGGGAAGGAACATGGCCTGGTTCCTGAAGTGCAAGCAGGCCGGGATCAAGGCCGGTGTCCCTTTTCCCGAGCGAGAAGAACCCGTAGCCACCAACTTCATACGAGCCAACGCCTGAACGGATACGAGAGGCGAGAAGGCGTGTTGCGGGTTACGAGTTACGGGTTACGAGTTGCGCCCGCGCCGGGCGCGGGAAATCACAAACCCCACGCGCTGCGCGCGAGTGACCAGTGTTCAGTTGCCAGTTTCCAGTGTCGGAAAGCGCCCACTGGTTCCCTTGATCTCTTGACCCCTTGTTCCCTCTCCTTTTGGCGTACTTCGCGGTTCAGCCGCTTCGTGGAAATCCCAAACACCAAACCCCAAATTCCAAAGCCCGAGCCCGAGTTTCGGGTTGCGAGTTGCGCGTGACGAGTTGGGGGCCGGACGCTGAAGTTCGGAGTCGGGAACCTTGGCGGTCTTGGCGTACTTGGCGGTTCAGCTTGGCCTCCGGGCTTCGGGCGGGTTTGACTCTTGGCGTTGGCCGGATAATGTTAGAAGCAGTCTATGTTCCGACTACGACAACTACTGAAGAGAGGAGTCCGACGTGAATCACGTTCTTGTGCTTGAAGGGAGCCCGAGGAAGGGCAATACCTCGACCGTTGTCGACTGGGTGCTGGCTGGGATGGGTAGAGGCAATAAGGTGACGCGGGTGCGGCTGGGCGAGTTGCACATCGAGCCGTGCCAGGAGTGCTTCACCTGCGCCGGCACGAAGAAGGCGGCCGGGTGCGCGCAGGAGGACGATATGGTCGAGCTGTATGACAAGATGATTGACGCCGACCTCGTCATCTGGGCCAGCCCGATATTCTGCTGGAACGTGACGGGGCAGACGAAGATGGCGCTGGACCGCTGCTTCGCGCTTTTGACCGGCGAGGACTTGCTGAAAGGCAGCAAGTGGGCGCTGGTGATTACCGCGGGCGGGGATGCGTTTGACGGCGCGGACCTGGCGGTGCAGATGTTCTCGCGGCTTGCCCGTTACGGCGGCATCAAGTACGTCGGCCAGCACGTGGTCGCGCCGTGCCCGGATGGGGCGAAACTGGCCGCGAGCGCCGTGCTCAAGAAGAGTGCGAAGGGGTTTGGCAAAGAGTTGGCGAAGGCGCTGCGCGCATAGCCGCGCGGCAAGGACGAAGCCCGAAGCTCGAATGACGAATCAAGCCCGAATGAGGAAAATGACCAAGGCTATGACGTCGGCGGTTCTGACTTTGTCATTATGCCTTCTGACTTTCCACTTGGCGCACGGCGCTGAGCTGGGCGCTGTTAACGGTTTTGTGCGGGATGCGAGCGACGGCGAGCCGCTGGCTTACTGCAACGTCTACCTGGACAAGACCGAGTTTGGCGCGGCGACGAACGACAAGGGCTACTATGTCATCGGGCACGTGCCGCCGGGGAAGTACGAGCTGGTCGCTTCGTTCATCGGGTATAAGAACGACACGCGCTCGGTTACGGTCGGGCCGGGCCAGACCGTGAACGTGGACCTGGAGCTTTCACCCGGTGCGATTGAGGTCGGGGAGGTGAAGATATCCGCGGACCGGGCGCGGTTTGAGCGGGAGGTCGAGGTCTCCGCGGTGCGGCTTGAGACCAAGCAGTTCCAGTTCATTCCCAAGGTCGGCGGCGAGGTGGACTTGTTCCGGACGATTCAATTGCTGCCCGGGGTGATTGCGACTTCGGACTTCTCGAACCGGCTGTACATCCGGGGCGGCAGCCCGGACCAGAACCTGATTCTGCTGGACGGTATTACCGTGTACAACCCGTCGCACCTGTTCGGGCTGTTCTCGCCCTTCATCGCTGAGGCGGTGTCGGACGTGACGTTGCTGGCGGGCGGGTTTCCGGCGAAGTACGGTGGACGCTTGAGTTCGGTGCTGGACGTGACGACGAAGGAGGGGAACTCGAAGCGGTACACGGGCGACGCGTCGGTGTCGGTCATCGCGGCGCAGGCACAAGTCGAAGGACCGCTGCCAGGAGCAAAGTCCGAAGTCCGAAGTCCGAATGACGAAGTGCAGATACCGAATGACAGCACGGGTCGGGATTCCGCACTCGAAACTCGCAACTCGCAACCCGCAACTTCCTCGAAGGGGTCTTTCCTGCTCGCGGGCAGGCGGACGTATCTGCCGGATGTGCTGCTGAAAGCCTTCGGCATTAACGGGCTGCGCTACTATTTCTACGACCTGATGGGCAAGGCGAACTATGAGCCGTGGAAGGATTCGCGGTTCACCTTGACCGGGCTCGCGGCCGAGGATGTGCTCAACTTCTGGGACCCGGACAATGCCGACGGGCTGAAGGCCAAGCTGACGTGGGGCAACCGCGGGGTGTCGCTGCGCTGGAACCGGGTGTTCACGCCGATTGTGTACGGCGAGGTCGTAGGCGCGTGGAGCAACTTCTATTCGAGCTTCAACGTGAACATGGGC
>CAIVTL010000725.1 GCA_903908785.1 Caldifarciminota bacterium
CTGGTCAGGTCGTTACCATCGCGTCCGTCGGCGGGCAAACGCTCGCGAACGGGACTTGGGTCGTTACCAAAACCGCTGACAACAAATTCACCATCCCCAAAAACGGCGACACATCCCACACGTACACAAGCGGTGGCACAGTCAAGTCCACGGGCGTGCGCGTCAATCCCATGCTACCCGCGTCGCCGCGTCTTGCTGGGTTACCTGGCTTTTCGCAGTCAGCGGTTGTGAGCAGTCGCGCGGTGCCGACCGTGCTGCTCGGTGTGCCGATTGTCACGGCGACGGACAAGACCGTGGTTACCAAATATCCTCACTGTCTGCAAAGCGGTGACACGGTGACCATAGCAGGCGAACTCGTCAACACGACGATCAACGGTTCGCAGGTAGTCACGGTAGTTGACGCGACATCGTTTACGGTCCCCATCGGGTCCGGCTCTGGCGTGGCAACTGGCACAGTGTGCGGCCCCGCCGGCGCGTTCGATGACACCTATGTTGTCATCGCTGTTACCAATGACGGCAACGCAGGCGCCGGGACGCAGATCGGCACGAGCGGCATCGTCTACCGGATCTCCCTGGATGCAGGCCGCGTGTTCGGCCCAGCAATTGCGCTGTCAACGGCCACGTCGATCTCGATCTACGAGAACGGCATGACGGTCCTGTTGACATCAGCCTCTGGCGACAAGCTTTACACCGGCGACGTCATCATCTGCTCGACGGTCGGAGCCGCATGCGCCGCATCCGAAGCGGCGCCGTTGCACGGCGTTTCGCAGTGCCTCGACGCCGCGGCCGCAAGCGTCTACTCAGCACAGGGTTGGGGGTCGACCAAGATCCTTGGCGAGTGGAGTGTGGCAGACGTCCAGACGCTTTCCGCTGATACGACTGGCAAGCTCGATACACTCAAGGCCCAACTCGTTTTTACGCGCGGAATGTTCGATGCGCGCGACGTCTCGCCCCCTGCCATTTGGGGCGGTACGGGTGAGACTGAGACCACTTGGATGACTGACGGCACGGTCGGCATCACCATCACATTCGCGGCTCTGTCCGCTAAGCGCGCGCTCGTCGGCGCTGGGCACTACAACATGACGAGCGCAATGGCCGGCGTCGCCGGCGCCCCTCGTCACCGCCGACCGCTCGGTTGGGCACAGGGCATTCGCCAAGTGCTTATCCCGCCGCAGCGCCACTCGGGCCGCGTCAAGGACGGAGCGTTGGGCATCAGTGTTGACCCTGCAAACGATTCCCTCGACGGGTTCGTTTACCATGACGAGCGTGTCAACCCGGCGCTCGACGCTGCTCGGTTCTGCAGCGCAACCACGCGCAAGGGCAAGCCTGGCGTGTTCGTCAAGCACCCTCGTCTGATGTCGCCGGCTGGTAGCAACTTCATTTTGCTTCCGCTTGGCAACGTCATGGACACCGCTTGCAACATTGTGCACGCGGTTGGCGAGGAGCAGATCAACGATGATCTCCGATTGCTACCTGCAGGCACGATGTTGCCCAAAGATGCAGCTGTGTTGCAAGGTCAGTTCGATCAAGCGCTGCAAAACAACATGCTTGCCAAGAGCATGATTTCGGCGGAGTCAACGTTGGTTGACCTGACCAAAAACGTCGGCGCAACGCATGAGGTTGACATCACCGTCGGCATTACTGCTCGCGGTTACATCCTAAGCGAGAACATCACCATCGGATTCAGCACGCCGCAAGGGAGCTAGCAACCATGACGACTTTGACAACTATCCCCTACCCGATGGTTGACGGTAGCCGCGCGAGCTTCGTTTCGCTTGAAGCCAAGTTCAACGGCGTCATCTATTTCATCACTTCGATCACCTACAATCGCAACCGCGAGATCGAAGTGCTGTACGCCAACAACCGCGATCCGATCGGGCAGACCGCGGGCCAGAATTCGTACGAAACCGAGTGGGAAATGTACCTCGCGGAATTCAATGCGATGCAGAAGGCGCTCGGTGCGGGATACGGCGACATCTATTTCCCGATCGACTGTACATATTCGCAAGACGGCCTCGACTTGGTCCACGATCAAATCGTCGGAGCTCGCCTACTCAAGACCGACGCGCCCAACAAAAAGGGGCCCGAAGGCCTCATCCGGACATGTTCTTCAAAGCCTATGAAGATCCTATTTGGCGGGATCGATGACAACCCCAACCCCTTGGGAGGTGCTGGGGCATAGTCCAAGACTCGACGCCATCGATGGGTGGCAGGGCCGTGCTGAGGACGCTTAGCCTCCGGCCCAACACATCTCAAAAGGAGCACTCATCATGGCAAGCAACGTCACTCAACAACAGCTCGAAGAGCTCGAATCCAAGCACAAGCGCATCGCTCACATCATCGCAAAGGATGAGTCTTGGGAGATTGTCTTGCGCAAGCCTACGCGCGACGAATACAAGGTGTTTCGTTCGAGGTCGCGGCAGGACGCGCAGCAAGCAGACGCGCAAGAGAACCTTTGCCGTCGCATCGTGGTCTATCCCTCTCGCGAGGACTTCGACCGACTGTTGGACGACTACCCCGGGATCTGCGAGGCCGACGCAGTCTCATCAGTGCTGCGCGAACTCGTCGGCATGACGGGAGACGAACAGGGAAAATGATGATCGAGCTCGTTGACCAGTACCGGTCTACACCTCATGCGCTTGCTGAGGGGATGATGGATCTGTTCGGCGGGCGAGACACGATCGAGTCCGAAGCCGCAGCGTTCTTTTTTGCGGAAGGCTACTGCGCTTGGCGTAAAGCCAACGCGGTGAAGGCGTAGGCATGGCGATTGCTGTTGTCAAACTTCAAGATGATTTCAGCGGCCCCGCTGCAACCGTGGCGAAGTCATCTGGTCGCATGCGCGACAGCATGGGCCAATTTGCCAAGAGCGCGCAGGGCATAGGCCCGGCGATGACTGGCGCGGCTGGCAAGATGTCGGCGTTTGACAAGTCGACTACCAAGCTTGGTAAGGGCATTTCCAACCTTGATTTCTCGGGTTTGACGTCATGGTTTACGCACGGTCTCGCCGGCGGTCAGAGCATGACCAGCATGTTCACTGGCCTCGCCGGCGCGATCGATCCTGTGAGTCTTGCGCTCAAGGTTGGGACGTTGGAGCTCGAGGTGTTTGCAGCTGCAGCCGCGGGCGTTGTCGTCGGGCTAGCAGGCATGATGCTCACCGCGATCGGAGTCAACGAAAAAGCGCGCGAAATGAACACGCGATTGCAAGCGTTGACGGGCGATGCCAAGGGCACGACTGCAATGATCGATGCGCTCGCGGCATCGATGGCCGGCGCATTTACTCCGGGACAACTCAAGACATTTGCCGCGTCTCTCGCAGCCGCGGGGTATCAGGGTGAGGCTCTCAAGAGTGCGATCGAGGCTGTGGCAAGTGCGACCGCACTTATGGGAGCGGAAGGCGGGGCCGCAGCACAGACCCTGCTGTCCAAGATCCAAGAGCTGTCGTCTACCGGTCAAAAGCTTTCGCTCAACGCCCGCACGCTCAAGCAACTTGCCGAGATGGGGATATCCGCGCAGGACCTCGCAACGCAGCTGCATAAGCCCGTAGATGAGCTCAAAAACGTTTCCCTCGCCGGCAAGGACGCGCA
>CAIVTL010000726.1 GCA_903908785.1 Caldifarciminota bacterium
AGTGTGCCCGGCGTTGGGCCCGCCCTGGAACCGGGCCACTGCGTCCGCGCTCCGGGCAAGATAGTCAACTACCTTGCCCTTGCCTTCGTCACCCCACTGCGCCCCGACGACCGTCAGATTGGGCACAGAACCCCGCTACGAAGGGGAAAGGTGAAATGGCAAAGTGCCGGGCAGTCGGCAGACTGCAGGCGGCAATCGTCAGTCGTCAATCGAGAGTCGCCAATCGTGTCGCGCTAGAACTGGTACGAAAAGGAGAACTTGTAGTTCGAGGTCGGGAAGTCGTAAATCAACTGGTCCAGACTCAGGTCGAACTTGAACCGGGCGAACTCCAGCCCCGCGCCGAAGCAGAGACCGACGGACTTGAACTTACCAAGACTCTTCCGGCTCAGCACGTCGCCGAGACCGTAGTGGTAAGTCTGCCCTTCTTTTTCCATCACGATGCCGCCGCGCTGGCCGGTCAGGTCCTCGAAGTAGCCTATGCGGGTATGCAACAGGTTGATGAACTTCGCCTCGACGCCCACCGATTTCCATGCGTCTCGCATCTCTTCCTGCAGCTTGCGGCCGAAAGACTTGGTGCCGGTCGTGTCATAGAACATCCCGACCAGAATCTTCGTAATCTCCGGCGTGATGCCCACGGACACAACGTTGTTCTGCACCGGGTAATAGGCTACGCCGAGCCGCAGCATGCGCGGCAACGGGTCCGATTCGCCGGACGATGTGTAGGAAATATTCGGCCCGATGTTCGATAGCGAGAGGCCCACGTTCAGGAAGCTGATCGGCTTGTACAGCGCGCCGGCATCTACCGCCCAGGTGATGCCGGTTCCGCCCGCCTCGATTCCGAGCTCAGGCATAACCTTCCACACCCATTCCGGAACGAGGAAGGAGTAGATGAACTTGGCTGCCATGCCGACGCCCAGATTGGACAGAACCGGGTAGCCATAGGCTCCGGCCACCGCCACGTCAAACGTAGTGTAGCGACCGAGGAAATCGCCACGTTCGTTGACGACGTCGGTCTCGCCGGTCGTCAGGTAGATGATATTCGCGCCGACGTTGCCGTAACCCTTGAGTTGATGGGTCAGCCCGGCATACTCGTAGTACATGCCCTGGTACAGGCCCGGCAGCCAGTTGCAGTGCATGAGTGTGGCGTGGGTCTTGTCCAGAAACGCCATGCCACCTTGATTGTAGTAGACGCTGCTCGCGTCGTCGGCAATTGCGGTAAACGCTCCACCCAGACCGGTCGGACGTGCCGCGGGCCAGATCATCAGGAACACTGCGCCCGGGTTTTGGCTAGCGGTCGCGACCCCAAGCAGGGCCACAAGCACCAGCCAGCAGGCTTTCTTCCTCATACGAACATCTCCTTGGTAAGCACCAATCAATTATAGGTCAGCACAGGCCGGGGTCAAGGCGGGTGGCCGCCTCCCCGGCGAATTCCCAATGGTCAGTTCCCAGTGCCCAGTCGATCCAAAGAGAAAGGAGAAAGTGGAAATGGCAAAGTCCGGATTCCGAACTTTGGAATTTCCCCTTTCCACTTCGTCCTTTGGGGCTTGGTCACTGGTCATGCTCTATCTCATCACCAGCAGCTTGTCCCGCACGGTCACCCGCTGCTGCCGGCCCTGCCCTTCGTCAACCTGCGCGGTCAGCGCGAACAGGTACACGCCGTTCGCCGGTCGGTTGCCGTCGCTGTCACGGCCGTCCCACTCGACGTCATTGTACCCGAAATCACCGGGCCGGAACCCGAGGTCGCGCACCAGCCTGCCCGCCAGTGAGTAGACTCGCACTCGGACGTCCGCCTGCCGACTCAGCATGAAGGTGAACCGGCAACCGGCCTTCACGGGATTCGGGTACACCAGCGCCGACTCGACTCGCAGCACGTCGGACAGCAGCGGCTTGACTAGGACACCGACAACCGTCTGGTTGAGTACGTTGTCGGAAACCATGACGAAGAGCGAGTCCTCCGACCCGGACAGTTTCACCGGTACGCGGAACCGGGCGGCAAGCAGATAATCCTCTATGCGGTCGGCAGGGGCTCGGACGGCACGCTTTTCGCGGCTGTCCAGGAGGAGGGCTACACGCTGCCGAGATATTCCAAGTCGATGAGAACGCTTCTGCGCACGGGCAAGGTGTCGAGCG
>CAIVTL010000727.1 GCA_903908785.1 Caldifarciminota bacterium
GGGTCTGGAACTTCGGCAACCTCTCCATGAACTTCGAGGTCCGGTTCCGCATCGGCGCCTACCAGGTCACGCGCAACCTCAACCTGATTGCCGGCGGTGCGACGCTCGTGACCGCGCCGACCCCGTTCACGGCAATGCCGGGTACCTGGGTCCTTGAAGTAGCCGCGATTCTGCACCATGACTGCCATCCAGAGAACAACGTCCTGCGGGAGACGCTCTACGTGCGCGGAGGGATTCACGATAGCTCGTGGGTCAGGATTCTGATGCCGGATACCGTTGACACGACGCTCTTCACTCCCGAAGTGAAGGCATGCAACGGCGGCATCAACTCGGCGGACTTCTGGTGTGCTCTCAGTATCTATGACAGTGTGGGAGCGCCAAGGCTGTATGCCGAGTCCAGTCAGGTGATGCTCAATCCCGGCGATTCCACGGACATCGAATTCTCGCCTACGCGCATCACCGAGCCGGGGGCGTACCTGGCTGTTGGTTTCGTTCGCATCGAGTCCGGTGGCTGGGCGCATCCCGACTCGCAGTATTTCTGGGTCGTGCCGGGGTCAGGCATTGAGGAAACGGCGAATGGCGAATGGCGAAAGGCGAACGGCGGGGCCTCGGTTCTCCGCCGCCTGCCGCCCGGCGCGGTCGCGTTCGACGCGATGGGGCGGAGGGTAGTGAACCCGAAGCCCGGCGTGTACTTCATCAGGGAGCAACCAGCATTCAGTGATCAGTATTCAGGGACGGAGAACGGTGCACGGAATGCGGTTCACGTCCGCAAAGTTGTTCTGCAACGGTAAGGAGGCGCGATGAGAACACTGATTGTGGTCTTCGTCTTGGCAGGCGCGGCATTCGCTCTCGACGTGAGCGTAGATACGATTCTCGCTCCGGGCGGCACGGTCGACTCCGGGCAGACTATCATCCCGCGCATGGTCGTCAGTAACCTGGGCAACGAGCCGGCCGATAGCGTCAACGCCTGGTTCACGATCGACGACGGCACGCCGGGCGGCTACAGGGACAGCGTAGCCCACTTTGACATTTTGGCGCATACCACCGAGACGCTCGCGTTCCACGTCTGGGTCCCGCGCGGCCGGGACAGCATGGCCGCGACCGCATGGATTCGTTGCCCGGCCGACACGTATCCGCAGAACGACACGTTCCAGCAGCGGTTTCTCGTCCGCATCAAGGACGTCGCGGTCGTCCAGATTACCATACCTGCACCGGATACCGTCGTTGATTCCGGCGTGGTCTTCTATCCTCAAGGTCGCGTCTGGAACTATGGCAACATCTCGCTGAACTTCGACGTCCATTTCAGCATCGGCCCGTCGTACCATAGCACGCGCAACCTGACACTGATTGCAGGCGGCGCGACTCTGGCGACCGCCCCTGACCCATACACGGCAACGCCCGGTATCTGGGGCTGCCGGGTGGGGGCAGTGGTAGTCGGCGACCTGCATCCCGAGAACAACATCATGTTGGATACGTTCACCGTGCGCGGGAGGATTTTCGAGAGCCTATGGGTCAGGGTCGAGATGCCTGACACCGTGGACACAACGGAATTCACACCCTGTGGGCGAGCGGGGAACTGCGGAATTGACCCCGCGACGTTCTGGCTCTTCTTTAACATCTATGACAGCGCGGGAACGCCCAGGCTTTTCGCCGAGTCCAGTCAGGTCATGCTTAATCCCAGCGATTCCACCGACATCGAGCTCACGCCCTGTCGCTTCGAGCCGGGGGTGTATCTGGCCGTTGTGATGGCGTACATCAATTGCGAGCGCCCTGTAGCCGACTCCCATTACTTCTGGGTTGTGCCGGGCTCGGGCGTCGAGGAAGCGGCGAATGGCGAAGAGCGAATGGCGAATGGCGGGGCCTCGGTCCTCCGCCGCCTGCCGCCAGGCGCGGTCGTGTTCGATGCGATGGGCAGACGCGTGTTCGACCCAAAGCCCGGCATCTATTTCGTCCGGGCCGAGCCGTCAGCCGCGAGCCGTAAGCCGTCGGCCATCACCGTCCGCAAGGTCATCCTGCAGCGGTAGCGCCGCGAGGACGCGGAAATTCCAAGCACCAAACCCCAAACATCAAGCCCAGACAGCGGGTAGGATCTTCGGCTTTGGAGTGCGGCAGCGGAGCTGCCGCCTTTCGGGTGGCCGGAGAAGGAAAAGCGGGAGCTGCGCTCCCGCACTCCAAAGGCTCTCGCCGGCGAGCTGCCGGTCGTCGACGGACGGGCTTGATTTGACTCCGGTGCCGCGTGACCTATTCTGATTGCTTAAGGAGACACTATGAATAGAACATCAATCGTATTCTTCGCGGTCATTCTTCTCGCCGTTGGTATCGCGCCGGCCCAGACGCTGGAGGCGACCATCAGGATGCCGGATTCGCTCGGCGGCGTGGCCTATCCGCAGGGGCTGGTGACGAGCCCGGTGAACAACTATGCCTACGTCATCGGCGAGTACGGGAGCGTGGTCGGGGTTATCAACCCCGGGACGTCGGAGCGGGTCGGTTCGATTGCGGCCGGGCCGCTGATGTACGCTATCTGCTATGACTCGGCCGACGACCGCGTCTATTGCGCGAGCAGTTCCGCCAACAAGGTTTATGCCCTGAGCTGCGCCACCAACGCGCCGCTGGCTACGACTACTGTTGGTTCCGCCCCGCAGGGCCTGTGCTACAGCCGTCAGCACAACGCGGTCTATTGCTCCAATTTCTACACCGCCGAGTTGAAGGTAATTGACTGCGCGACGAACCATGTGTCCGCGACCGTGGCGGTAGGCGAACGGCCCAAGGCAATCTGCTACAACCCGGCCGGGGACAAGGTCTATTGCGCGAATACGCAGGATAACACCGTGACGGTGATAGACGCGGCTACCAATACGAGCCTCGCTGCGCCGTCAGTCGGCAGCCAGCCGGGCGTGCTCGCGGTCAATGCGGCGGGCAACAAGGTCTATTGCGCCAATGCCGGTGACAGCACGGTGTCGGTGATTGACGGCGCGTCCAACAGCGTGGTCGCGACGGTCAAGGTCGGTCGCACCCCTTCGGCCCTCTACTATAACGCCTCGAACAACCGGCTCTACTGTGCGAGCCGGCAGGCGAACAAGGTCTCCGTTGTCGACTGCTCGAACAACCAGGTCGTGGCGACGTTGAGCGTCGCGTACGACCCGGAGGCGCTGGCCGGCAAGCCGGA